>JBHICX010000064.1:0-9796 GCA_046759805.1 Kiloniellales bacterium
GTGGAGACCACCTTCTACATCATCGGCACGGTGGCCGGGCCGCATCCCTACCCGATGATGGTGCGCGACTTCCAGTCGGTCATCGGCGAGGAGCTGCGCCGGCAGATGCAGGCGGCCGAGGGACGGCTTCCGGACACGCTCGTCGCCTGCATCGGCGGCGGCTCCAACGCCATGGGTCTGTTCCACCCGTTCCTCGACGAGCCGGGGGTGCGCATGGTCGGGGTCGAGGCGGCCGGCGAGGGGATGGAGACCGGCCGGCACGCCGCCTCGTTGGCCGGCGGCCGGCCCGGCGTGTTGCACGGCAACCGCACCTACCTGCTGCAGGACGCCGACGGACAGATCCTCGAGACCCATTCGATCTCGGCCGGGCTCGACTACCCGGGGATCGGGCCGGAGCACAGCTGGCTCAAGGAGACGGGCCGGGTGGAGTACGTCACCGCCACCGACGAGGAGGCGCTCGACGCCTTCCAGCTGTGCTCGCGCCTCGAGGGCATCATCCCGGCGCTGGAGCCGGCCCACGCGCTGGCCTATGTCGCCAGGGTGGCGGGCGAGTTGCCGCACGACCATATCCTGTGCATGAACATGTGCGGGCGCGGGGACAAGGACATCTATACCGTGGCCGAGGCCCTCGGGGTGACGCTGTGAGCGCTGGCGACGGCCGCATCACGCGCCGGTTCGAGGTGCTCCAGCGCGCCGGACGCGGTGGGCTCGTCACCTTCGTCACCGCCGGCGATCCGGACCCCGACACCTCGATGCAGATTCTGCTCGGACTGCCGGCAGCCGGCGCCGACCTGATCGAGCTCGGCATGCCGTTTACCGACCCGATGGCCGACGGACCGGCCATCCAGGCCTCCTCCCAGCGGGCGCTGAAGTCCGGCCAGACCCTGGCCAGGACCCTCGACATGGCACACGCTTTGCGCGATAGTGACGCCGACACCCCGATCGTGCTCATGGGCTACTACAACCCGATCCACAGCTACGGCGTCGAGCGGTTCCTCAAGGACGCGCCGAGGGCGGGAGTCGACGGGCTGATCGTCGTCGACCTGCCGCCGGAAGAGGACCAAGAGCTGTGCCTGCCGGCGCTGGCGGCCGGCGTGGATTGGGTGCGTCTGGCCACCCCCACCACCGACGCCAAGCGCCTGCCCCGGGTCCTGGCCAAGGCCGGCGGCTTCGTCTACTACGTCTCGATCCTGGGCATTACCGGCACCAAGTCGGCGGTGATCGAGGCGGTCGGCGCGGCGGTGCGCCGCCTGCACCAGCACAGCGGACTGCCGATCGCGGTCGGCTTCGGCATCAGGACTCCCGAGCAGGCGGCCGACGTCGCCCGGCTCGCCGACGCCGCCGTGGTGGGCTCGGCGCTGGTCGAGCAGGTGAGCGACAACCTAGACGCGCAAGGCCGCGCCCGGCCCGGTCTGGTGCCGGCGGTGCTGGACCGGGTGCGAACCATGGCCGCCGCCATCGCCGCGGCGGACCGGCGATGAGCTGGCTCACAAACTTCGTGCGGCCCAAGATCCGCAAATGGGTGGGCAGGAAGGACGTGCCGGACAACCTGTGGCAAAAATGTCCGACCTGCAACCAGATGATCTTCCACCGCGAGCTCGAGGCGAACCTGCATGTCTGCCCGCATTGCGGGCATCACCTGCGCTGCGCCGCCGCCAAGCGGCTCAACATGCTGTTCGACGACGGCGCCTATCAGCGCGTCGAACTGCCGGAGACCGAGGACGACCCGCTGCGCTTCCGCGACCGCAAGCGCTACACCGACCGGCTCAAGGAGGCGCGGGCTGAGAGCCAAGATGAGGCGCGGGATGCGGTGATCGTCGCGCACGGCACCATGGGCGGCATGCCGGCGGTGTGCGCGTCGTTCGACTTCGCCTTCATGGGCGGCTCGATGGGCGTTGCCGTCGGCGAGGCCTTCGTCACCGCCACGCGCCTGGCGCTGTTGCAGCGGGCGCCGCTCATCGTGGTGCCGGCCTCGGGCGGCGCCCGCATGCAGGAGGGCATCCTGTCGCTGATGCAGCTGCCGCGCACGATCGTGGTGATCGACGACCTGAAGGAGGCGGGGCTGCCCTACATCGTGGTGCTGACCGATCCGACCACGGGCGGGGTTACCGCGTCCATCGCCATGCTGGGCGACATCACCATCGCCGAGCCCGGGGCGATTATCGGTTTCGCCGGGCCGCGGGTGATCGAGGACACCATCCGGGAAACCCTGCCGGAAGGCTTCCAGCGCTCCGAGTACCTGCTCGAGCACGGCATGGTGGACATGATCATACCGCGCCGGGATCTGCGCGATACCTTGATCCACCTGATCGATCTGTTTTGCAATCCGGTTCCCGCCGCCGAGGTGGTGCCGCTATTGCGCCATGGCGGCGTGGTCGCCGCCGAAGCCGAAGACCCCCATGGCGCCGACTGACGCCCAGGCCGCCCCCACCTCCTATGCCGATATGCCGGCGCCGGAGCGCCCGGCCAGCGAGCCGATCCTGGCTCGGCTCCTGCACCTGCACCCGAAGCTGATCGATCTGTCGCTGGGGCGCATCGAGCGGCTCTTGGACGCGCTCGGCCGGCCGCAGGAACGGCTGGCGCCGGTGGTGCACGTCGCCGGCACCAACGGCAAGGGGTCGTTGCTCGCCTTCCTGCGCGCCATGCTGGAGGCCGCCGGCTACCGGGTACAGGCCTATACCTCGCCGCACCTGGTGCGGTTCAATGAACGCATTCGACTGGTCGACGGCGAGATCGCCGAGCCGGCGCTCGCAGCCTTGCTCGAGGAGTGCGAGGACGCCAATGGCAGCCGCCCGATCACCTTCTTCGAGATCACCACGGCGGCTGCATTCCTGGGGTTCTCGCGCGAGCCGGCCGACGCCCTGTTGCTGGAGACGGGGCTGGGCGGCCGGCTCGACGCCACCAACGTCATCGAACGGCCGGCCTGCACCGTGTTGACGCCGATCTCCGTGGACCACCAGCAGTTCCTGGGCCGGACCCTGAAGCGGATCGCCGGGGAGAAGGCGGCGATCATGAAGGCCGCCGTGCCGACCGTGGTGGCGCCGCAGGCGCCGGTGCCGGCGGCGGTGATCGACGAGTATTCCGCGCGGGTGGCGGCGCCGCTGTATCGCGCCGGACGGGAGTGGTCATTGGCCGCGGCGGCAAGCGGCTTCCGCTATGAGAGCCCGGCGCGCGCGTTGGACCTGCCGGCGCCGGCGCTTCCCGGGCCCCATCAAATGGTGAACGCGGCCTGCGCCATTGCCTGCCTCGACCGGCTGCATGGGTTCCAGGTGAGCGAGGCGGCGATTCGCGCCGGCCTGGCCACGGTGCGCTGTCGGGCTCGCCTGCACCGGCTCACCCGGGGGCCGCTGCCGGCGCTGTTGCCCAGGGACTGGGAGCTGTGGCTCGACGGCGGACACAACACCGCCGCCGGCGAGGCGCTTGCCGAAGCGGTTGCTCCCTGGTCGGACCGGCCGCTCTACCTGGTGTTCGGCATGTTCAACACCAAGGATCCGGAGGCGTTTCTGGCGCCATTCGCGGGCCGCGCCAAGGACCTGAGGGCGGTCGCCATCCCGGGCGAGAAGAACTCGCTCGACCCGGCCCGATGCCGCGACGCCGCGCGCGCCGTGGGCATCCCGGCGGCAACCGCGCCCGACGTCGATGCCGCGATCCGCGACCTGATATCCACCTCCGGCGACGGCCCGGCACGGGTCCTCATCTGCGGCTCCTTGTACCTGGCCGGTCGGGTGCTGGCTCGGAACGGCTGACGCGCCGCCCGCGCGCACGGACGGTGCCCCATGCAGATCCTCAGCTTCGCCAACAGTGGCATCCAAGTGGGCGACCGGGCGCCCGACTTCGAACTCATCGACGCCACCGGTGAGCCCTGGCGCCTGTATGCGATGGCCACCGGACGGCCGATCCTGATGTTTCTCTACCCGGACTCAAGCCACCCAGTGGCGCCGGCGGCCCTCGACGCGCTGGCCGAGGCCGTGGCGGCTCCGGTCGACATCCTGGCGATCAGCCGGGAGGCGCCGGAGACCGATACGCAGGAGCTGCCGTTCCGGCGATTTCGTGACCGCCAGGACCAGGTTTTCACCGCCTATGGTTTCGACGTGCTGACCGGCGCGCCGGGGGGCGACGGCGCGGTCCTGGTGCTGCTGGGCCCGGACCTTCGGGTGACCGGCGTTTGGCGCTCCGGCGAGGTCGCCGCCGCGCTCGCCGCCGCCATCACCCAGCCGGCGGTGACGCCGCTCGTCAACCCGCCGGGCGTGGCCCCGGTGCTGATGATCCCGCGGGTGTTCGACCGGGCGTTCTGCCGTCATCTGATCGACGCGTTCGAAACCCGGGGCAACGAGGAGTCCGGCATCTTCCTGACCAAGGGCGGGCGTTCCACCAAGACCCTCGACCCTGCCATCAAGAAGCGCCGCGACCACCACATCACGACCGAGCCCCTGTTGGGGCAGGTCACCGCCCTCATGCAGCGCCGCGTGCTGCCGGAGATTTACCGCGTCTTCTGCTTCCAGGTCACCAACGCCGAGGAGTTCAAGATCGTCCGCTACGACGCCGAGACCGGCGGTTACTTCCGCCCGCATCGAGACAACCTAAACCCGCAGAACGCCCATCGACGCTTCGCCATGACCCTCAACCTCAACACCGAGGACTACGAGGGCGGGGAGTTGCGCTTCCCGGAATACGGGCCGCATCTCTACCGGCCGCCGAGCGGCGGCGCGGTGGTCTTCTCCTGCTCGCTGTTGCACGAGGCGACGGACGTCACCCGCGGGCGGCGCTATGTGCTGCTGTCGTTCTTTCATGGCGCGGCGGAGGAACGCCAGCGCCGGGCGGCGCGGCGACAAGCCTGAGGCAAGACCTGCGGCGCCAACGACAACCCCGCCCGGGCGGGCGGGGTGCACGAGGCGCCGAGGTCGCCGGGCTCACAGCACCGATTCGACCCATTCCACCAGCTGGTTCTTGGCCAACGCCCCAATCTTGGTGGCCGCCACCTGACCGTCCTTGAACAGCATCAGGGTCGGGATGCTGCGGATGCCGTACTTGGCCGGCGTCATCGGGTTGTCGTCGATGTTCAACCTGGCCACCGTCACCCGATCCCCCATCTCGTCGGCGATCTCCTCCAGCGCCGGGGCGATGGTCTTGCACGGGCCGCACCACTCGGCCCAGAAATCAACCAGAACCGGGCCGTTCGCCTTGAGCACATCGGCGTCGAAACTGTCGTCGCTGACCTTATTGGTAGCCATGCTGCGCACCCACGCGTTGTGATTGAACCCCCCTTGGACGGCAGCCGCCGCGCCGACCGGCCCGGATCGGCCAATCTACGGGTTGCCTCGGCACCCCGTCAAGTTGGGGAGCGAGGCTCGAAAATCAAGAATCCGGGGCCGGCGCGTGGGCATCGAGCAGGCCGTCGGGCAGCGTCATCAGGCGCGGGCCGTCGGTCCAGATCAGCGCGCAACGCACCGGCCTGTCGGCGTAGATCCGGCGCAGCACCGCCCGATACGCGGCCATTTGGCGCAGATACGCGACCGGCGTTTCCTCCGGGCTTGCCGGCGGCAAACGCTGGGTCTTGTAGTCCACGATCAGCACCTCATCGGAGCTCACCACCAAACGGTCGATCTGGCCGCTCACCACGATCTTGCCGATGCGCCCGATGACCGGGACCTCGGCCCGCGAGGTCGGCCCGAACAGGGCGCTCAGCGCCGGCTCCCGCATCACCGCGCAGGCCTCCTCGGCGAGCCCGGCCCGCTCCGCCGGGTCGAGCCCGTGCACCGGCCGGGCCAGGAAGCGCTCCGCCGCCGGCCGCCGGGCCTCGGGGGGCAGCTCCGGCAGGGTCTGCAGCAGGCGATGCATCAACAAGCCGCGCCGGAAGCGCCGGCCGCCGTCATCGCCGAGGGGCGAGCGCACGGGCGGTTCCGCGGCCTCAGGGCGCGACGGCGCCAGCGGTCGCGGCGGCGCCGGTTCGGCCGGTGGCAGGGCCAGTGCGAATGCCGGCAGATCGGGGGCCGCCGGCCTGTCCTCGGTTTCCGGCTTGGCCGCGGGCGGCGCATCTTGTGCGCAGCTGAGGCGCAGCACCGAGGCCGCCGGGTCCTCGAGCTCACGCGCCAGCCACGGGTCCGGCACCGAGTCGGCGATGCCGGCGATGCCGGCGTGCACCAGGTCGTACCAGCAGTCCTTGGGGGCCCTCTGCCTGGTTTCCCAGCCGCAGACATAGAGCCGGTCTTCGGCCCGGGTCATGGCGACGTAGAGGAGCCTCCGGTACTCCTCGTCGCGCCGGCGCCTGGCCGCGGCCCTGGCGGCGGCCGAAACGCACTCCTCGTGGGCCCGGCGAGGCGGCCACAGGGGCAGGCCGTCGTGCCACAGGAGGTGCGGCTCGGCGCGCGGCGGCGCCCAGGTGTCGGGCCGGCTCACGATAGGCGCCGGCCGACCCGGGGCGCCGTGCACGGTCAGGACCCGCACCTCGTCGCGCCCGCTCTGCTCCAGATCGCGCGTGACCTCGGTCTCGCCCGCCGCGACCCAGTGCAGGAAGCCCTGCAGCGACGGTGCCTCCGCGCGCTCGTAGGCGAGGGCGAGGGCGAGGAACTCGTCGATCGGGTCCTCGGCCTCGCGGCCGAGTCGGGCCGTCATGCGCTGGCGCCCGGTCTCGCCCGCGATCGTCGGCGCAGCCAGCACCTGCGCGAACAGCTCGTAGGGCGGCGTGTAGTCGGCCCGCGCGAGCTGGCCCGAGAGCCACTCGTGCGCGGCGGCGAAGCGCGGCTCCTCGCGCGCCAGGTCCTTAAGCCGGCGCCACAGGCTCGTCTCGCCGCGGTCCCGAGCGAGGCGGAACAGATCGTCGTCGTCAAAGCCGATGAGCGGGCCCTTGAGCACGGTGGCCAGGTTGAGGTCGTCCTCGGGCAGCAGCAGGAACTGGGCGAGGGCCGTGAGGTCCATGACCGCGAGCTGGTCGGTCAGCACCATGCGGTCGACGCCGGCGACTGGCACCTCCACGTCCTTGAGCGCGCGCACCAGCGCCTCGACGAAGCCGCTGCGCCGGCGCACTAGCACCATGAGGTCGCCGGGGCGCACCGTGCGGCCGCGCGCCGGGAGCTTCTCCTGCCCGATCCACCCGCCGATGCGGTGAGCGATGACGCGCGCGAGTCGCGCCGCCGGGTCGTCCGATTCGACGGTCTCCGTCGGCGGCCGCCAGGGCTCGGGCTCGGCCCGGCCGCGCGGTCCGATGGCGGGCCACAGTTCGACCAGGCCGGCGTGGCCCGTGCGATGGGCGCGGTGCTCGAGGGTGCGCCCGCGCTCGACCACGCCGTCCTGCGCGGGCTCGCGGGCGAAGGTCGCGTCGACCGCCTGGAGCACGGATTCGGTCGAGCGGAAGGAGATGTCGATCGGGACCTCGCGCCACTCCCGCCGCGCCGCCCGGATGCGTTCGGCGAAGTGTCGGCGCATTCTCTCCGCCTCCGTCGGGTCGGCGCGCCGAAAGCCGAAGATCGACTGCTTGAAGTCGCCGACGGCGAAGACCGTGCGCGGCTCCTCGCGCGCGCCGGAGCCGGCGTAGAACTCCTCGGCCAGCGCCGCCACTACCGCCCATTGCTCCGGGTTGGTGTCCTGGCTTTCGTCGATCAGGATGTGATCGATGCCGCCGTCGAGCTTGTAGAGCACCCAGGCCGCGCCGGCGTCCTTCACCAGCCGCGAGGCCTTGTAGATCAGGTCGTCGTAGTCGAGCCGCGCCAGCGCCGCCTTGGCCCGCCGGTACTCGTCCAGGAGCGCCGCGCCGAGGCGCAACAGCCCGGCGGTGGCGCGCGCGGTGACCGCCGCCTTGCGGCGCTCGTGGACGGCGACGAGGCGCGCCGCCTCGGCGGCCATGATGTCCGCGACCTCAGGGGCGGCTTCGAGCACGCTATTCGTGGCGAGGTGCGCGTAGGGCATCAGATCGGTCTTTTTGAGGAAGGCATGCTGGTAGCCCTCGAAGCCCGCGACGCGCGCCGCCGTGTCGGCGGAGAGCCAGTCCGCGATGGTCCGCCCGCGCTCCCGGTCAGACTTTCCCGTCCCCCCGAGCAGCGCTTGCGCCGCACATTCGAGCGCCGCCGCGTCGAACGCGCCCGCGATCGAGGCCGCCTCGATCACGTCCTCCTCGCGCTCGCCCGGTGCGACGCCGAGGAGCCGGCACACCGCGGCGGTCGCGCCGGCGACCCCGCCGTGGGCCTCGAGCGCGCCTTCGAGCCGGCCGCGCTCGCCCGCCAACTCCTCCATCAGCTCGGCGAAGGTCTGCTCCGCGATGTGCGCCGTGACGTCGGTCAATGCCTCGCCGAGCGCCCGCTCCGTCGCCGCCGCGGCGAGCACCTTGTCCCGCGCCGCATGCAGCAGCTCGGCCGCGCTGCGCTCGTCCATCACCTCGGCGTGCGGCGCCACCCCGGACTCGAGCGGGAAGCGCGCCAGAAGCGACTGGCAGAAGCTATGGATGGTCTGGATCTTGAGCCCGCCCGGGACGTCGAGCACATGGGCGAACAGTTGCCGCGCGCGTCGCTTGAGCGCGGCGTCCGGCGCGCGCCCCATCAGCCCCCTGAGAGCCTTGCCGAGCGCCCGGTCGCCGGAGACCGCCCAGGCGCCCAGCGTATCGTCGATGCGTTTCGCCATCTCGGCCGCCGCGGCCTTGGTGAAGGTGAGGCAGAGGATGCGCTCGGGCGGGGTCCCCTCCAGCATCAGCGTCAGGACGCGGTCGGTCAGCATCTTCGTCTTGCCGCTGCCGGCCGACGCCTCGACCCAGACGCTGGCCGCGGGATCGGCGGCGCGGCGCTGCAGCGCGTCGGGATCGGGCGCGCGCGTCATTCGCCGCCCTCCCCGCCGTGGGCCGACCATTCGCGCGTGCGCGCGAGGTGCGCGTAGTCGTTGAAACTCGGGGCGCGGGCCGAGTCCGGCGTCGCGCGATAGGGGGTCGCCGGATCGTCGAAGGCGGTGATGAGCGCCTTGAGCCCGGCGAGCGCCGCTTCCGCAAGCTCGGCCACGTCCTGCTGAAGCGGCCTTTCCTCGCCCGGCGGGTCGCCGCCGGAAAGCCGCCAGAAGGCGAGCGCCGCCACATCGCCCGCGGGCAGCCCGTGGAATCCGCCGGCCCGCGCGATCGCCGCCTCGAGCGGCAGTTGCGGCGCAAAACCCAGCTCGATCTCCTGTTTCTTGGGCGTGACCCCGCTCTTGTAGTCGATGATCGCGTAGCCGCCGGCAGAGAGCCGGTCGATGCGGTCGGCCTTGGCCGTCACGGTGAACGGCCCTTGCGGACCGTCGATGACGAGACGGCCCTCGCATTCGGTGGCCGACTGCGCCACCGCCTCCCGCCGGGCGCGCTCGCGTTCCAGGAACCAATGGGCGACGCGCTCGAAGCGCGGCCACCAGAAGGCGCGCACCGCGGGATGCCCGAGTGCTGCGCCGAACACCTCGGCGCCGATCTCGAGTAACCGCGCCACGGCGTCGTCCGGCAAGGCGTCGGGAAATTGCCGCACGAAACGGTCGAGCGCCTGGTGGATGAAGATGCCGCGCTCGGCCGCGCCGGGGTCGGCCTCGAGCGGCTCCAGTGGCTTAAGGTCCAGCACGTGGCGGGCGTAGATGGCGTAGGGATCGCGCATCCAGGTCTCGACCTGGGTGACCGACAGCCGGCGCGGCCGGACCGCAAGCGGCGGGCGCGGCGCCGGCGGCTCCACCGGTACCGGCCGGTCGGGCCGGTCGAGGGCGGCCTGCCAGCGCAGCCAAGCCGGCCCGTCGCCGCCACGCAGGGGGTCGAGCCCGGCCGCGGCGAGCACGGCATCCAGCCTCAAAAGCCAGCGCGACGGCA
>JBHICX010000065.1:0-9723 GCA_046759805.1 Kiloniellales bacterium
TCCTGGTCCGAGACGATCACCCCGCCGGGCGCCATCAACGCAGCCAGGGGTTCGGTGATCTCGGCCGCCAGGCGCCGGTTGCGCGCCTGGTCCCAGGTGCCGAAGTCGGCATGGGCCAGGGCGGCGCGAGCACCGAGCCTGACCCTCTGGCGCGGCAGCGTCTCACGGAAATCGCCCTCGACCAGGTGTCGCTCATCCGGGATGCAGGAAGGGTGCGCGGCGACCTGGCGTTCGAACACGTAGATCTCGCGCTCCGGCAAGATCTCACGCAGGTGGTCGTAGCTACGGCCGTTGCCGAGGCCAAGCTCGAGCACCGGGCCGGGCAGCCGGGCGATCATGGCGGCGGCAGCGTTCAGGCACGCGCGCTGCGCCTGCAGGCGGCAGATGTTGCTGTCCAGCCGGCTCATCTCCCCTCTCATACCATCGGCCATTATGGCCGACTCCTGGCCTCCCGCTCCCCCACCCGGCCACCCATAGCATACGATCCCGTGGGTGGCCGGGTGGGGGAGCGGCACGGGTCAAGATCAAGGACCGCTAGTATTATGCGTCGGGCTTGGCGGCGGCTCGGGCGGCCAGCAGATCCTGGGTCGTCTTGTGCAGCCGTTGCGCCAGCTCGCGCATGATCTCGACCGACACGTCCGGGAACTCGGTGACCAAGCGGAAGAACAGGTCCTTGGTGATGACCAGCGCGCTCAGGGGCTGGGTGGCCCGCACGGTGGCGGTGCGCGGGACGTCGCACAGGATGGCGATGTCGCCGACGAAGTCGCTCTTCTTCATGTTTGCCACCACCAGCTCGCCTTCGGGGGTGTTGACGATGATGTCCGCCTGGCCCTCCAGGATGATATAGGCCGCGTCCCCAGGATCGCCTTGCTTGAACAGGTCCTGTCCGGGCTCGTAGTTTAGCCGCTCGCTGGTAAAGGCCAGCAGCTTGAGCTTCGAGGCGTCGATCTTGGCGAACAACGGGATGTTGCGAAGCGCCTCGACTTCCTCGTGCAGGGTCATTTTCCCTCTCCTTGGGCGGGCCCGGGGCTAATCCGCCTGCATCAGCGCCTGCAAGGCGGTGCCTTCCCGGTTGAGCGCCTCGAATGTGTCCTGCTCCACGATACGCCCGTTCTGGAGCACGATCACGTGCTCGAAACGCGTCGCCGCGCTGGCCCGGTGCAGGATCCAGATCACGCCCTTGCCCTTCATGTACTCTAGCACGTTGTCCATCACCGGGCCTTGCGCGGCGCTGTCCAGCGGCGCGGTCGCCTGATTGACAATCAGCAGGTCCGGCCGCTTCAACAGGCAGCGCGCCAGCGCAAGCTTCTGCCGCTGCGGTACCGACAGCCTGGACCCGCCGATGCCGACACCGAAGTCGAGGCCGACCTCGACCACCGTGCCCCGCAGCTGCAGGTCGTCCACCACCTCGTGGATTAGCTCGCCCACCCGGTCCGCCGCCGCCGCCTGGCCGTAGACCACCTTACCGAACAGGATGTTGTCAATGAGCGTCGAGGCGGCATTGTAGCGGCCGGCGTCGAAGAACTCGATGGCGCCCTTAAGCTCCTCGGGCAGGCTCTCGGCGAAGGCGCGACGGGCCTCCTGGATCCGGCCCCTCATCCGCTCGTCGATGAGGCCGAGGCGGTGGCGGGCCGGTATGAGCTTGAACGGCAGCGACAACAGGCTATCGCGGTCCTCCTTCCCCAGGCTGTCCAGCCCGTCCTTGCGGCAGCGATTCAAGAGCGCCTGGAAGTCCGGTAGGTCGTCCGAGCTGATGAAGCTGAATTGCTCGAAGAACGGATGGTCCGGCGGCACGTCGGCGAACAGCTCGACCATGGTCTCGGCCACCTTGCGGCCGATCTCTAGGAACTCGCCGGTCAGCCGCACCTGGTCCAGAATCTCCCGCACATAGGTGTTCTCGGCCAGCCGCTCGACATCGAAGGCATCGTTGACCGGGGTGCCGAACAACAGGTTTTCGCCGACGGTGGCGTTCTGGTTGTACTTGTCCTGGTCGAACAGCTCGACCAGCGATGCCATTTCCGGGTCGGCCAGCCGTTCGCGCAGCCGCTCGCGCGCGGCCAGGATCTTTTGCGCGACCTCGGGCCGCTGCGCCGGGTCGATGATGCCGCGCAGGCCCATCTGGTAGACGTCCCCATCCATGTCGACCAGCTGCAGCACCTGCATGGCCCGTTCGTTGAGCTCGGCCTGGCCGTCGGCGCCGGCCGCCTGATAGTCGATCCAGTCGGCGTTGACGTCGGCGTCGATGTTGCCGGCCAGCCGCGCCTCCCGCATGTCCGTTTCGCGCGCCTTGGCGGTTTCCCGGTCGTAGTTCGGCGCCTGCGCCGGCCGATGTTTCAAGCCATAGAACAGGTTGTCGCGCAGACTCGCCGACGTCAGCGACACCGCCTGGCCGGCATAGGCGATGCGGCGCCCGGTGATCGCCTCGGGCAGCTCGACGATGTCGCGGCCGCCCAGCGTCACCTTGCCGGAGGTCGGCAGCAGCAGCCGGGCCATCACCTGGCCCAGCTCTTCCTTGCCGCTGCCGCCGCCGCCGACGACGGCGACGTGCTTGTCGACCGGGATGCTGAAGCTGACGTTCTCCAGCACGCTGATATCGCCGGCCTCGGCCACGCCCACGTTGCCGGCGACGATCTCGCCGGTGAGCGGCTCGATGACCTCCGGCTCCTCCAGCTGCAGCCGCTCGTCCAGCATGTCCGCCGGCGCGAACTGCTCGACCACGGTGTCATACTTTATACGCGCGTCCTCGCGGCGCTGATAGTAAGCCAGCAGCTCCTTCCACGGCGCCGCCAGGTCCTTGTGGGCGGCGATCGCGGCGATCAGTGTGCCGATCTGGAGCTCGCCCACGATCACGAAGTAGCCGCCGATCGAGTAGAAGAACAGCGGCCCCAACTGGTTGATGAAGTTATTGAGGAACTTGATGACGAACTTCCAGAGGTAGATCTTGTAGCGGACCGCGAAGATCGTTCCCAGCCAGTTGGAGAAGTTGGCAAGCTCGAATCGCGCCGCGTCGTGGGCGTGGATCTCCTGCACGCCGGCCACCGTCTCGCCGATCCGGTCCGACAGCCGGCGCACCAGCCGCACCCGTTCCTTCGCCAACTGGTTGACCTTCCATTGCAGCTTCGGAATCACGTACATCTGCAGCGGATAAAGCGCTACCGCGGCCAGCGCCATGACCCAGTTCTGGATCAACAGGAAGGCGAGGATGACTAACAGCGTCCCGCCCTGGAAGGCGGGCAGCGAGAACGCCTCGCCGATGAAGCCGCCCAGGGGCTCGGTCTCGGCGGTGATCATCTGAATGATTTCGCCCGAGGACATCTTCTTGAACGTAGGTTGCGGGAAGCGCAGCATCCGAGCGTACACCTGGTAGCGAAATCGCCTGAGCATCCGCTCGCCGGTCAGACCCCGGTAAACGTTGATGACGTACTTGAATGCCTGGTTGATGATGACCAGCGCCAGGAACAGCCCGCACAGCAAGCCCAGGACGGTGATCTGGTCCAGGCTCACGCCGAGGACCTCGAACTGAAAGTCGTCCGGCCGAACCTGGATCACCTCGTTGACGATTCGCTTGGGCAGTTCATAGAAGGCGTAAAGGAACGGGAACGAAACCGCGGCCAATATCGTGAGGATGACCTGCTGGCGCATGCTGTGGCGCAGGATGAACTTGAAAATCGACGGTTCCATACCGATCGACCGCGTGCCCTTCCGTGACCCGTCCCGACCAAAGGGCCGGGACGAGCATGCACCTTATCGCAGGGTTCGAGATCGGTAAACACGGCGGCCGGCTTGCCAAGCCGATAAAGCGGTATCCCTTACGTGGAATCGCTGCCGCCCGCTCCCCCTCCCGACCACCCACGGGATCGTACGCTTGGGGTGGCCGGGAGGGGGAGTGGGCTGGAGACGCCTAAATTGGGATAATTCGGGATTGCTTTGGCGCCGAGGCGCGTTACCCTCGCGGCGGGCGCTCACATCAATGAATGGGCAAAGGCAAATGCTAACGGGCCCGATCTGGGGCTAAACACTCTCACCAAAGATGTAGTCGGGGTTCAGCCCAGATTTGCCGTAGTAAACGTCACCGTCGTCCTCACTGGTCTTTGTCGCGATGCAGGCCATGCGCCTACCGATGAGGTCGCGGTTCTCGCGCTCATAGCAGCGCGACTCGCGAATGTCTTGGAAGCCAACCATCCTGAGCCACGCCGTGATCGCGCCGGCGGTGGGGAGGTGCGTGATCGTGCCAGTGTCGCGATAGGTCTGGGGATAGTGGACCTGAACGTAAAGGCCGGCGCGCAAACGTCGAGGCGCTCTACTTCCACGCTTGGGCCCGCGCAGGGTCGAGCTTTCGAGCACCAGCCGGCCGCCGATGTTCAACAGCTTGTAAAGCTTGCGCAGGAAACGCAGCTGCTCGGCATTGTGATAGAGGACGCCGGTGCACCAGATCAGGTCAAACCTGCCAAGCTCGGCGAGCGCCTGCTCGGACATATACATGAAGTTGTCCTCGATGTAGCGATGCGGGCAGGCGATCTCGGGGAGCCACCGTGCGGTAAGCTCGCGCTTTGAGGGAAGATCGATCATCACCAGCTCCGCCGGCTCCAGCGCCCCCAATCGCTTGCTGTCGAGCCCGTCAAGCGGCCCGATTTCGAGAATACGCTTGCCCCGGAGCGTCTGGCGTCCGGCGAGGTCCAACAGTTCTTCGAACAGGTGGACGCGATACATCAAGGGTTCGGGCGGCGGCGGGGTAACGCTGCGGTAGAAGCGCTTGAGCGGCTTGCTCAACGAGTGAGAAATGCGGTCGAAGACCCAACTGCGCAGCATGTGGTTCAGGCGACCCTGGCCGGGATTTCCCATTTAGCTCCTTCCGGCACCGAAAAATGGTACCCTGCAAACCAGTCGCTGTCGATTCTGGCCTTGACCGTCGTGTCGCACGACTATCTCCCCTCTCTCGTGGGCTGATTTGGCCGTCGAAAGCCCCGCCCTGGAAGACGGTCAGTTCGTCCGGCGGGCGATTCGATGGCGGTTTCCCCGGGGGTCAGGCTGTGCCATAGTCCGGCCTCGATCGCGGTACTACAGCCGAGGCTTCGTTGTGACCCAGGGCGGCCACCATGCCCGCGTGCTGATCTACAGCCACGACTCGTTCGGGCTCGGCCATCTGCGCCGCTGCCGGGCGATCGCCCATGGCCTGGTCGAAGCCTATCCGGGCCTGTCGGTGTTGATCCTGTCCGGCTCGCCGATCATCGGAAACTTCGACTACCGGGCGCGGGTCGACTTCGTCCGCGTGCCCGGCGTCATTAAGCTCAGGGACGGCGACTACACCTCGCTCAGCCTGCATATCGACATCGAGCAGACCCTGGCCATGCGCGCCTCGATCATCGAGCACACGGCCGAGATCTTCGACCCCGACATCTTCATCGTCGACAAGGAGCCGCTGGGACTGCGCGGCGAGGTGCGCGACACCCTGACCCGGCTGAAGGCCCGGGGCACGCCCCTGGTGCTCGGCTTGCGCGATGTGCTCGACGACCCCGAGCTACTCAGCACCGAGTGGCAGCGCAAGAACGCGCTGCCGGCGTTGCGTGACCTGTACGACGAGATCTGGGTCTACGGCCTGCCGCAGATCTGCGATCCGCTGGATGGCCTGACGCTGCCGGATTCGGTGCGCAAGAAGGTGACCTTCACCGGCTATCTACCGCGGACCGTGCCGCGCAACCCGGTGCCCTCGCCCGCCGTGGCGGTGCCCGAACAGCCGTTCTTCCTGGTCACCACCGGCGGAGGCGGTGACGGCGAGGCTCTGGTCGACTGGGTCATGCGCGCCTACGAGGCCGATTCCGGCCTGTCGCATCCGGCGCTCATCGTCATGGGGCCGTTCATGCAGACCGAGCATCAGGCCGAATTCCTGGCGCGCGCCGCCCGGCACCCGCGCCTCGAGGCGATTACCTTCGACGCCCACATTGAGACCCTGATGGCACGCGCCGCCGGGGTGGTGGCGATGGGCGGCTACAACACCTTCTGCGAGGTCCTGTCGTTCGACAAGCGGACCTTGATGGTCCCCCGCACCCTGCCGCGCCGCGAGCAATTGATTCGCGCCCAGACGGCCCAGGCGCTGGGGCTGATGAGCATGCTGACCGACGAGGGCGAGCGCGATCCGGCGGTCATGGCGACCGCATTGCGGCAGCTGCCACAGCAGCCGCTGCCCTCGGACGTGGTGGTGCCCGGACTGCTCGACGGTCACGACAACGTCAACCGGCTGGTCGAGCGCCTGCTCGCCCGTGGCCGTCGCTGGGGGGTCAAGCTCGAATCCAGGCGCGCTTGACTCGGATGCGGTCCGACGTCGCCGCCGTGCCACCGACCGTCGCCGTCGTCGTCAAGGGTTATCCGAGGCTTTCGGAAACCTTCATCGCCCAGGAGATCCTGGCGCTCGAGGGGCGCGGGCTCAGGGCCCTCATCGTCTCGTTGCGCCACCCCACCGAGCGCCGCGTGCATGCCATCCACGACCGCATCGCCGCCCCGGTCACCTACCTGCCGGAGTACCTGTATCGAGAGCCGATCCGGGTGTTGCGCGCCTGGCTCGCGCTGCGCCGCCGGCCGGGCTACCGCCGGGCGCGGGAAGTCTGGCTTGGCGACCTCAAGCGCGACCGCACGCCGAACCGGATTCGCCGCTTCGGCCAGGCCCTGGTGCTGGCGCGCGAACTGCCGCCCGAAGTTTCGCGGCTGCATTTCCATTTCCTGCATACCCCCGGCTCGGTGGCCCGCTACACCGGCCTGTTGACCGGGCTCGCCTTGAGCGGTTCGGCCCACGCCAGGGACATCTGGACGCTGCCCGCCTGGGAGAAGCGGGAGAAGCTCGCCGCCGTGGACTGGCTGGTCACCTGCACCGCCGTGGGCCGCGACCATCTGGCGGAGCTGGCGCCGGAACCCGACAAGGTCGAGCTCGCCTACCACGGACTCGACTTCGGCCGTTTCCCTGAGCCGCCGGCGCACCGCCCGCCGCGCGACGGCAGCGGCGAACCGGTGATCTTGATCTCGGTCGGCCGGGCGGTGGCCAAGAAGGGCCATGAGGTGCTGCTCGACGCGCTGACACGGCTGCCGTTTGGCTTGAGCTGGCGCCTGGTGCATATCGGCGGCGGGTCGCTCTTGAAGAAGCTCAAGCGACGGGCGGCGCGGGCCGGGCTCGCGGGCCGCATCGAGTGGCTGGGGGCGCGGCCGGAGGCCACGGTGATCGAGCGGCTGCGCTCGGCCGACCTGTTCGTGCTGGCCAGCCGCGTGGCCGCCGACGGCGACCGCGACGGCCTGCCCAACGTGCTCCTGGAGGCGCAGAGCCAGGGCCTGGCCTGTGTGGCGTCGCGGCTGTCGGCGATCCCGGAGCTGATCGAGGACGGCGCAACCGGCGTCCTGGTGCCGCCGGACGATCCGGTGGCGCTGGCCACGGCGCTGGAACGGCTCATCACTCGGCCGGAGCTGCGCCGGGCGCTCGGCCGCGCAGGCTGGCGCCGGGTGAGAGAGCGCTTCGGCTTCGAGGCCGGCATCGAGCGGCTGGCGGCACGCTTCGGCCTGCCGCCCGCGGCCCCGGCCGAGGCGCCCGTGGGGACGGCGCGCAGGGGCGCCGCCTAGGCACCATGCATATTGCATTCTACGCGCCGATGAAACCGCCCACCCATCCGACTCCGTCCGGCGACCGGCGCATGGCCCGGCTGCTCATGCAGGCGCTGCGGGCGGGCGGCCACAAGGTGGAACTGGCCAGCCGCTTGCGCGGCCGCGACGGCACCGGGGACCCGGAATTACAGCGGCGCCTGCGCGCCCGCGGCGAGCGCCTGGCCAGGGGCCTCGTCGAGCGCTACCGGGCCCGCCCGCCCGGCAAGCGGCCGCAGGTTTGGTTCACCTACCATCTCTACTACAAGGCTCCGGATTGGCTGGGCCCGGCGGTCACTCGGTCGCTGGGCATACCGTATCTGGTCGCCGAGGCGTCGATCGCGCCGAAGCGGGCCGGCGGCCCTTGGCAACTCGGCCACGAGGCGAGCCGGGCGGCGGTTGCCGGCGCCGCCGCCGTCTTGTGCTTCAACGCGGTCGATGCGCAGTGCCTGCGGCCATTGCTGGCCGATCCCGGACGCCTGGTCCGGCTTAAGCCGTTTCTCGATGCCGCGCCGTTTGCCGACGGCGCGCGGACGCGGGCGCGGCAGCGGGCGGCCCTGGCGGATCGCTATGCGCTGGAGCAGGACCAACCCTGGCTGATCGCGGTGGCGATGATGCGCCCCGGTGACAAGCTGGCCTCGTTCCGCCTGCTCGGCCGGGCGCTCGCGCGGCTCGCGGACCGGCCGTGGCGGCTGCTGGTGGCCGGCGACGGGCCGGCCAGGTCGGCGGTCGAGGCGGCGCTGGCGCCACTTGGCCGGCGCGTTCGCTTCCTCGGCCTTCAGCCGACGGCGGCGCTGCCGGCGCTTTATGGCGCCGCCGATCTGTGCGTCTGGCCGGCGGTGCGCGAGGCCTACGGCATGGCGTTGCTGGAGGCCCAGGCGGCCGGCCTGCCGGTGGTTGCCGGCGAGGGCCTTGGCGTCGACGCCGTGGTGCACCACGGCATCGGCGGCCTGGTGACGCCTGGCGGCGACGAGGGGGCCTTTGCCGCGGCCGTGGCGCAGCTGTTGGCGGCGCCGGAGCGGCGCCAGGCCATGGGCCGGGCGGCGGGTCACCAGGTGATGGCGGAGCATGGCATCGAGGCGGCGGCGCGCCGGCTCGACGCGGTGTTATCGCGAATCGTCGTGGACCGAGCGGCATGACCTGGCTGGCGCTCATTCGACACGGCTCTACGGAGTGGAACGAGAAGGGCCTGGTGCAGGGCCACAGCGATGTGCCATTGAGCGACCGCGGCCGCGCCGAGGTCGCCCGCTGGCGCCTGCCGCCGGGCTTGGCCGGCTTCGCGGTGGTCTCCAGCCCGCTCAGTCGGGCGGTCGAGACCGCCCGACTGGTCGCCGGCGAGCCCGCCATCGAGCCGCGGCTCATCGAGATGGACTGGGGCGCCTGGGAGGGCCGTACCCTGCCGGAGCTGCGCGCCGAGTTGGGGGACCTGATGACGGCATGGGAGGCCGAGGGGCTGCACTTCCGCGCCCCCGGAGGCGAGAGCCCGAGCCAGGTGCAGGGGCGCCTGCAACCCTGGCTCATCGAGCGGGCAAACCGCGGCCAAGCCACCCTGGCGGTCTGTCACAAGGGCGTCATCCGCGCGCTTTACGCGCTGGCCACCGGTTGGGACATGACCGACAAGCCGCCGCACAAGTTCCGCGAGCCGAGCGCCCAACTGTTCTCCATCGCCGACGACGGCCACCCGGCGGTGGCCCGGCTCAACATCAGCCTGGTCGAGTGATGCGCCAGCCGCGCCTGCTGATCTACGTCCAGCACCTGCTCGGCATCGGACATCTGCGCCGCGCCACCACCCTGGCCCACGGCTTCGCGGCGGCGGGGCTGGAGGTGACATTGATCTCCGGCGGCTTTCCGGTGCCCGGGCTCGACCTCAGCGGCCTCGGCTTCGTGCAGTTGCCGCCGACCCGGGCGGCGGACGAGCATTTCAAGGCCCTCCTCGATGAGCACGACCGGCCGGTGGACGAAGCCTGGAAGGCCCGGCGTCGCGAATTGCTGTTGGCGGCCTTCGACCGGGTCCGGCCCGACGTCCTGCTGTTCGAGCTGTTTCCGTTCGGGCGGCGCCAGCTGCGCTTCGAGCTCGACCCGCTGCTGGAGCACGCGCGCGCCGCC
>JBHICX010000066.1:0-9687 GCA_046759805.1 Kiloniellales bacterium
AATGATGACCCCGCCGCCCAAGGTGCTGGTAACCAAGTTGGGCTTCGATGGCCACGACCGCGGCAGCCGCGTCGTCGCCGCCTTCTTGCGCGACGCCGGTTTCGAGGTGGTCTACACCGCCCCCTGGCAGCAGATCGACGCGGTGGTCGAGCTGGTCCGCAAGGAGGGCGTCGACGTGATCGGCGTCAGCTCGCTGGCCACCGACCACCTGTTGCTGCCGGGGTTAATGCAGGCCCTCGGCGACCGCGGCCTCGGCCACGTCAAGGTGGTGGTCGGCGGCATCGTGCCGGACCGGGACGAGGCCGCTCTCATGGACGCCGGCATCAGCCGGGTGTTCCATCCGGGAAGCTCCCGCGACGACATCGTTTCCGTAATCGGTGAACTTGCCCGCGAGTCGCGCTCGGCCATGGGGAAAGGAACCACCCGATGAGCGAGACACCCGAATCGCTGCCGTTGCCGGACTTCGACAGCGCCCGCGTCAAGTGGCGCCGGGACTACGCCCGGCAGACGGCCGCCGAAGAACCCCGTCGCAATCGTTCGGGGATCGTGATCAAGCCCTTGTACACGCCCGACGACTGGAGCGATCGGGACTACCTCGGGGAACTTGGCTTCCCGGGCCAGCTGCCCATGACCCGCGGGATCTACCCGACCATGCACCGCGGGCGCACCTGGAGCCAGCGTCAGTTGATCGGGTTTGGCACGCCCCGGGACTACAACCGGCGGCTCAAGGTCATTCTCGAGGGCGGCGGCACCGCGGCCAGCCTGATTCCCTGCAACTCGGTCTACCGCGGCTACGACTGCGACGAGGTGGATCCGCGTCTCTTGGGCACCTGTGGCACGGTGGTCAACTCGGTCGAGGACATGGACGAGTGCTACCGCGACATCGAGCTGGGCAAGCTGTCGACCGCGCTCAACGACCCGCTTCCCTTTACCCTGCTGGCGCTCCTACTGGCGGTAGCAAGGCGGCGGAATATCCCCTGGACCAAGATGACCGGCACCTCGAACCAGTCCGACTACATCTCGCATTTCGTGGCCAACCACATGTTCTTCCGCATCGCGCTGCCGGGCTCGCGGCGGGTGCTCCTGGACCATGTCGCGTACTGCCAGAAGCATCTGCCCGGCTGGAACCCGGTCTCGGTGGTCGGTCAGCACATGCAGCAGGGCGGGGCGACGCCGGCGGAAGCCATGGCGCTCACGCTCAGCACCGCCATTCAATACGCCGGGGACTGCATCGACAGGGGGATCGACCCGGACCGGTTCCTGCCGCGCTTCACCTTCTTCTTCGACGTCTCCGTCAGCTTCTTCGAGGAGATCGCGAAGTTCCGCGCCGGCCGTCGTCTGTGGCAGCGCATCGTGCGCGAGCGGTTCGGCGCCAAGAACCCGAAGTCCTGGCGCTTCAAGTTCCACGCCCAGACCTCCGGTGTCGACCTGACCCGGCAGCAGCCGTTGAACAACATCGCCCGGGTCACGGTACAGGCCATGGCGGGCATCTTCGGCGGCCTGCAATCGTTGCACGCCGACTCCTACGACGAGGTGTTGAGCGTGCCCACCGAGGAAGCGGCGCGGGTGGCCATCGCCACCCAGAACATCCTGCGCGAGGAGGCGCGCCTGGTCGACGTCATCGACCCGCTGGGCGGCTCCTACTACGTCGAGACCCTCACCAACCAGATGCAGGAGCAGATCGAGCGACTGATTGCCCGAATCGACGCCGCCGGCGGCATGTATGCGGCCGCCGAGTCGGGCATCCCGCAGACCATCATGAGCCGGTCGGCGCTGGCCTTCCAGGACCGGGTCGATTCCGGGGCCGAGACCATCGTCGGGGTCAACAAGGGTCGCTTGGAGGAACCCGAGGAACACAAGCCAGCACCACTGCAACGTCCACGGAGGAAGACCATCGAGGCGCACATCGCCCGCTTGCGAGCCTTCAAGAAGGAGCGCAGCCAAGCCCGGCTCGGCGCCGCCCTCGATGCGCTCGCCCAGGCCGCCAACGCGGAGCCTGCCCCGGACCAGAACGTGTTCGAGAAGGCGGTCGAGGCGGCCGAGGCGGGCGCCACGCACGGTGAGATCTGCGCCTGTCTGCGCCGGGAGATGGGTTTCGGGGAACCGCTGATCCTGGGATGACCGGTCGCTCCCGGTTTCGGGATCAGTTTGGCCGAGCCGGAGTCAAGAGAGTCGCCAACACGCTGTCCAGGCGCTGCCGCCCGGCGTCGGTGGCCCCGAGACGGTGCTCGTCGAGCGTGAGGAAGCCGCCCTCGACCAGGCGCTCGAGCGCGGCTGGATCGATCAACGCCTCGGGCTCGGCCCCGAGCTCGCGGCGAAACCGATCGCGGGGCACCCCCTCCACGAGCCGCAGCCCCATGAGCAGCATCTCGGAAAGGCGCGCCTCCCGGCTCAGCTCCACCCGCTCGGCGGTGCCGTGCCCGGCGCCCTCGACGGCGCGAAGCCAGCGCTCCGGGGCGCGATGTTGGCGCGTGGCCAGCTTCGCCGCGCCCTGGGTTAGCCGGCCATGGGCGCCGGGACCCACGCCGACATAGTCCCCATAGCGCCAGCAGCTCAGGTTGTGGCGACATTCGGCCCCCGGCCGGGCGTGGTTGGAGATCTCGTAGGCCATGAGGCCGGCCGCTGCCAGGCGCCTGCCGGTGGCCTCGAACAGCGCCGCCGCCGTGGGCTCATCCGGCGGCGTGAGCGCGCCCTGCCGATAGAGCGCATGAAACGGGGTGCCGGGCTCGATGGTGAGCTGGTAGACCGACAGATGCTCGCCAGCATGGGGGAGCGTCCGGTCCAGCTCCCGCATCCAGGCCTGAACGTCCTGGCCCGGGCGGGCGTAGATCAGGTCGAACGAAACCCGGGGAAAGGTGCGCCGCGCCAGCTCGACCGCGGCCAGCGCCTCGGCGCTGGTGTGCCCGCGCCCGAGGAACCCGAGCGCCGCGTCGTCGAGCGCTTGCACGCCGAGCGACACCCGGTTGACGCCGGCCTCGGCGAAGGCCGCAAAACGCCTGGCCTCGGCCGAGGTCGGGTTGGCCTCGAGCGTGATTTCGATATCCGGTGTGCGGCGCCAGATCTCGCCCACCCGTGCGATCAGCGCCGCCACCGTCTCCGGCTCCATGAGAGATGGCGTGCCACCGCCGAAGAACAGGCTGGTCACCACCCGACCGGCGGTCATCTGGCCGTAATGCTCCAGCTCGGCGATCAGCGCCGCGCGCCAGCGGGCCTGGTCCACGGTGTCGCGAACGTGGGCGTTGAAATCGCAGTAAGGACATCTGGAGCGACAGAACGGCCAGTGGACGTAGACCGCGATGCTGCCTTCGGTGCAGGGCTCCGTTCCGGGCCGGGAGCGGGTCATCGAGGGGTCACGAAGCAGGCGGCGATCAGCTTGCGGCAGGCGTCGGCGCGATGGCTGATGGCGTGTTTTTCTTGCCTCGGCATCTCGCCGAAGCTTTGGTCGTGGCCGTCGGGCACGAATATCGGGTCGTAGCCGAACCCCCTCTCGCCGCGCGGCGGCCAAATGAGGCGGCCGTCGACCCGTCCCTCCACCACCTCGGCGTGGCCGTCCGGCCAGGCGAGCGCAAGCGCGCAGACGAAATGGGCGCGGCGGTCCGGCTGGCCCTCGAGCTCCCGCTGGAGGCGCGCCATGGCGACGGCGAAGTCCTTGCCCGGCCCGGCCCAGCGCGCCGAGTGGATGCCGGGGGCGCCGCCCAGCGCCGGCACCACCAGGCCGGAGTCGTCGGCCAGCGCCGGCAGGCCGCTGGCGGCGGCCGCCGACCGTGCCTTGATCACCGCGTTCTCGGCAAAGCTGGCGCCGGTCTCCGGCGGCCGATCGAGCCCCAGCGCGCCGGCATCCATCACCCTGACCGCGAGCGGCGCCAGCAGCCAGGCCAGCTCGGCCACCTTGCCTGCATTGTGGCTGGCGATCAGCAGCCGGTCGCCGGCGAACCGACGCGCCGTCGCCGTCGCCGCCCGGGTCCGGGCGTGCATCACTCGATGCCGAGCACCCGGCGCTGGGCACGGACCAGCTCGCCGACGCCTCGACCGGCGAGCCGCATCAGCTCCTCGTACTGGCTCGGCGAGATCGGCCCGGTCTCGGCCGTGGCCTGCACCTCGACGATCCCGCCGCTGCCGGTGAGCACGAAATTGGCGTCGGCCTCGGCACCGGAGTCCTCTGCATAGTCCAGATCGAGAATCGGCACCCCCTCAAGCAGGCCGCAACTCACCGCCGCCACCTGGTCGGTGAGCGGCACCCTGGGGATGGCGCCGATCCGCGCCAGGTGCTCGAAGGCAAGGTGGAGTGCGACGTAGCCGCCGGTAATGGCGGCGGTTCGGGTGCCGCCGTCAGCTTGCAGGACGTCGCAGTCGACCTTGACCTGGCGCTCGCCGAAGCCCTTGAGGTCGGTCACCGCCCGCAGGCTGCGGCCGATCAGTCGTTGGATCTCCTGGGTACGCCCGCTTTGCCGGCCGCGCGCTGCCTCGCGCTCGGTGCGGGTTTCGGTCGACCGTGGCAGCATGCCGTATTCGGCGGTCACCCAGCCGCCGCCGGAGTTGCGCAGGAACGCCGGCACCCGCTCCTCGACGCTTGCCGTGCACAAGACTTGAGTGTCGCCGAAGCGCGCCAGGCACGAGCCTTCCGCGTACTTGCTGATGTCCGGCTCCAGGACGATCTCGCGCAACTGGTCGGCGGCGCGGCCGGATGGACGCATCTCGACACCCTGTCGGCGATGGGGAGGTCCTCGGGACGCCGACCCTAGCCCAACCGGTGGCGCCGCGTCCAGCGCCCGCCGCCGCGGGTGCTGTCCTAATTAGGACAGCCGGACCGTTAAATTAGGACAGTGTGAGGCGCAGGGTAGCAGCGGGCTAAGGGATCAGCGCGGTCGGAACAGGGGTTAGCATAGCACTTAAGTTGGGAAGCTTAATCGCAAGTCACTAAACCCACGTCTCGGCACTCTGTTTCAATACGCCTAATAGCGTCTGCTTCTTCCGGCTCGTGCCTTACAATACCAATTTGCCGAAATCGTTCGATAATTTGCCCGCGATGCAACAAGAACAGATAAATGGCGGCAAAGAAGTTGCTATTGATGAAAATGATATCTCGAAATGCTGTGTAGTAGTTTCCGATTGCTTCTTTAATTTCTTCTGGCGCCTGCTTCACTTCTCTGCCCACGCTTTCAATTTTTGCACTGTATTGTGCAAATTCCTCCGGCGTAATTTCGCCGCCCTTCAAAACTCTAATTAGTTCTTCAAGTTGCACTGCTTCTGTGAAATGAAGCACCCTATTCACGTTTGGGTAATAAAAACGAAAAATTTCTCCATCCTTCTGCAGAATACCACTAGCCACAAAGTACACTAGCTTGTCCCGCACATCAAATAGAGCGTAACGGCACGTTTCAACTTGTGATTTCCACAAGAGCCATATCATAGGAATGGAAACAATCCCTATGATACAAACTACATATAACAAGTCGTAAACCATTTCCGCATTCCCGAAGTGGATATGACACAACCTTAAACATGATTATTGGGATCATACCCAGATGATAGACGATCATCTCCTAATACTATTATCTCCAACTCTTTCTTTCTCGCAGCTAGTTCGCGCAACTCCGCATTCTTTCTTCGCATTAGCACCTTGCAACACACATACGAAAAGTATGCGACAAGGACTGCAACCACGAGTGCCCATAGCTGACACCGAATATCTTCATTAAAATATAAATAGCCAACCGCATAAATACTACACATACTTCCAATAACGAAAAGACTCTCTTTAAGAAAATATCGCATCTAACAATTGGTGTCTGCATAAACACTTTTCCCTAAATCGGAACAACACAAACTGTCGCCACGAATACTAACATGATCGCGCCGAATCGCCCCCGAAATTGGGTGTGACACAAAATCCCTTGTCAAGAAAATTCTGCCCCCGCAGCCAATTTTTTAAGCAGTGTGACATATAGACCACACTTTTGAATTGTAGTCAATCAGGCGTGCGCTGCCAATACCCTTTCCATTGGCCAGACAACCGATGCGCTAGCTTCGCGCCTGCGGCCATTGGGTTAATCGTGCAATCCGCCATCGATTACCCGAAACCGCCCAATGTGCCGGCCTTTGGGTTCAGGTGTCTCTGGCCCGAACGTCGCCTCGCGCTCGGTGCGGGTTTCGGTCGACCGTGGCAGCATGCCGTATTCGGCGGTCACCCAGCCGCCGCCGGAGTTGCGCAGGAACGCCGGCACCCGCTCCTCGACGCTTGCCGTGCACAAGACTTGAGTGTCGCCGAAGCGCGCCAGGCACGAGCCTTCCGCGTACTTGCTGATGTCCGGCTCCAGGACGATCTCGCGCAACTGGTCGGCGGCGCGGCCGGATGGACGCATCTCGACACCCTGTCGGCGATGGGGAGGGCCTCGGGACGCCGACCCTAGCCCAACCGGTGGCGCCGCGTCCAGCGCCCGTCCGTCGCGGGCTTCGTTGACGCTGTTGGGTGGGCTCACTAGATTGCACGGAAACGAGAACGGGACGGGTACAAGTGTCGGCACAAACCGATGATGGCCCTCTGGTGGCCAAGCTGAACGAACGTTCGCGCGATATCCTGCGTCAGATCGTCGATGCCTTCGTGGCAACCGGACAGCCGATCGGCTCGCGTACGCTGTCGCGGCGCATGGGCATGGCCTTGTCACCGGCGACCATCCGCAACGTGATGGCCGATCTGGAGGAGCTCGGCCTCCTTTACGCGCCGCACACCTCGGCCGGGCGGCTGCCGACCGACGCCGGGCTCAGGCTGTTCGTGCACGGCCTGTTGGAGATCGGCGATTTGAGCAAGGACGAGCGCAGCAGCATCGAAAGCCAGTGTGCCGCTACCGGGCGAAGCCTGCCACAAGTCTTGGAGCAAGCCTCGATGCTGCTGTCCGGCCTGTCGCATTGCGCCGGTCTGGTGGTGGCGCCGAAGCAGGACAAGGCGCTGAAGCACATCGAGTTCGTGAGCCTCGCCCCCGGCCGGGCGCTGGTGGTGATGGTCCATGACGACGGCTTGGTCGAGAACCGGATCATCGACATCCCGCTGGGCATGCCGGCGGCCAGCCTGATCGAGGCCTCGAACTACCTCGCCGACCGCCTGGTCGGCCGCACCCTGGGACAGGCGATGCGGCAGATCCAGCGTGAATTTAAGGCGGATCGCGCGCAGCTCGACGCGCTGACCCGACGGGTCGTGGAAGCCGGGCTTGCCAGTTGGTCGGCGGACGACGGGTCCGGCTACCTCATCGTACGCGGCCAGGCGAAGCTGTTGGACGAGGTGACGGCGCTGGCCGATCTGGAGCGCATCCGCGCCCTGTTCGAGGCCCTCGAGACCAAGGAGGCGCTGATCCGCCTGATCGACGCCACCCGCGGTGCCGAGGGTGTGCAGATCTTCATCGGCGCCGAGAACGAGCTGTTTTCATTGGCTGGTTGCTCCTTGATCATCGCGCCCTACGCCAACAGCCGCAATCAGATCGTGGGCGCGCTCGGCGTCATCGGTCCGACGCGGATCAACTATGCGCGCATCATCCCCATGGTCGACTACACGGCCAAGGTGATCGGCCGCATCATCGGATGAGGCAACCGAGCATGAGCGACGCGAAAAAGAAGGCCACGGATAAAGGCGGTCGGGCCCCCGCTGATCCGGCACCGGCCGAGGCGACGGAGAAGGCCGCGGTCGAGAAGGCGCCCGACGCCACCCAAGAGACCGCCGAACCCGAGGCCGGCGAGGTGGAGACGGGCGCCCCGGAGACCGGCGAGCTACAAGCCGGCGAGGCGGAGCCGGGCGAGGTGGAGGCGGGCGAGCCAGAGGGTGCCGCTGCGCCCCCGGACCGCGAGGCCGAGCTGGAAGCCGAGGTGGCGAGCCTCAAGGACCAGCTTCTGCGCGCCCTTGCCGAGACCGAGAATCAGCGCCGGCGCTTCGAGCGCGAGCGCACGGAACTGGCGAAGTACGCCGTTGCCGGCTTCGCCCGCGACCTGCTGTCGTCGCTCGACAACATGCGACGCGCCTTGGACTCGGTGCCCGACGACGCGGACAAGGACGACGAGGCGTTGAAGACTCTGCTGGCCGGGGTGGAGCTGACCGAACGCGAGCTGCTGCAGGCCTTCGAGAAGCACGGCATGTGCAAGATCGAGCCCATGGGCGTACCCTTCGACCACAACATTCACCACGCCGTGTTGCAGCTGGAAAATACGGGTAAGCCGCCGGGCACGGTGGTGCAGCTGCTGCAACCCGGCTACATGCTGCACGATCGGCTGCTGCGTCCGGCCATGGTCGGGGTCGCCAAGGCGGCAGAAGAGGCAGCGGAAGAAGAGGCAGCAAAAGAAGAGGCACCGGAAGAACCGGAACAAGAGCCGGCGGACCCCACCGACTGAGCCGGCGCGATAGCCGATTTCCCGTAGGGGCAGGTTTGACCTGCCTTCGCCGAAGCGAAGCTCCGGCTTCGCGCAGGCAGGAACCTGCCCCTACACTGATGGCCCGGCCACCGCCCCCTGCGGCGGGAACAGGAAGGGGGATTTGGGGTCGTGGGCGCGGTGCCGGCGGCGGGCCAGCGCCGGGGTCTGGACCGCATAGCAGTAGACGCAGCCGTGCGGACAGGTGTCGTAGTCGCCGATGTCTCGGCTTTGGTGGCAGGCGCAGCCGGGACGGTTGCCTTTCTCTTTCGCCGGGATCGACCGGCCGGCGATCTCAGACAGCCGGTCGGCGTCGATGCAGCGGGCGGGCCGCGCCCCCGGCGCCAGGAACTCCGGCTGCGAGCACAGGCTAAGTCGCATGCCGTGGTCGCGCGCCACGGCGGCCAGCTCGGTGATCAGGTCGGTCTTCTCGGCCGGCGCCGGATCGCGCCAATCGAAGCCGTAAAGCCGCGCCGCCGCCGCCAAGTTGCGGCGGGTCTTGCGGTACAAGGTGGCGAACGACGTGACCACCTCGTCGGTGGCTCCGGCGAGCGCGCCGGCCAGGCGGCGGAAGCTCTCGCGGTGCCAGTCGGGCGGGGTGAGCGAGCCGATGAGGATCGGGTCGTAACGCCAGACCGCGGCCCGCGGCCCGAAATCGCGCGCGAGATCGTGCATCTGCGCGACCGCGCGGTGGGTCTCGATCACCGAGCGCTCCAGGGCCCGCGGATAGCCGGTGATGGTGAATTGGGCCACGAACGCGAAGCGGCGCCGGATGGCGTTGAGCGTGTCAAAGAACGGCTCGGCATTGCGGGTCCAGAACACGAAGCCGTCGACCGCGTCCGGGGTGAGCCGGGTCTCGTAGATGCCCCCGCCATAGGGGTTCACGGTGCGGCAGAACCCGTCCTCGAGCCGGCGGCGAAACCACTCGTCGTAGAACGCCGGGATGTCGGTCCGGTAGCTGGCGGAGACGATCACGGCGCCTTGCGCGCGCCGCGGGCCAGCGCGGCGAAGACGAAGTAGCCGATGGCCCCCGCGACGACCAGCCCGAAGCCGACGATCTCGAGCGCCTCGACAAGGGCCTCGTCGGCACCGCCGATGCGATCCGCGAACAAGTGCATCAAGGCGCCGATCACGATGTCGGCGACGAAGATCCCCTGAATCAGGCGGTAAAACCCGAGCCGCACCGCCGGGTTCGTCTCCGGCTTATTCATGGCGCGACGCTAGCGTATTTTCCACTTGATTGGAATCGCACCAGCCCACGCCCCCACCCGGCCACCCACGGCATCGCCTGCCTTC
>JBHICX010000067.1:0-9581 GCA_046759805.1 Kiloniellales bacterium
CCATCCTCATCATCGGCCACCTCCGCCGCCGGGACGGCGCCACCGGCGCCGGCGGACGACCGGTTCGGATCGACGATGATATCGACCGCGCGGATCGCCGGATCCTCCTCCGCCCACAGCGCCCGGATGCGCTCGCCGTAATGGGCGGCGACCCAGTCGCGCATGAATCGCGTCGGCACCGCGATCCTGACCGCCCCTTTGCGCACATCCGCCAGGGTCATCGGCTTCAGCCAGCTGCCGAAGGCGGCATCGCCGAACTCCGAACGCAGCCGGCCGCGCACCCGCGCCCACTGCGCGGCGATGAAATCCTCTGGCTCCCGTCCTGCCATCCGCCCCCCCAAGGCCGACGGTCAATCACGCCAAATTGGCTACGCTTCCCGATGCCTCCGGAGACGTCGTCGGAGCCGCTCCAACGAGGCGCCGCGGCGACCTTCGAGTCGGGCGACGCCGCCGGCCGCGCATTTCGGGAATAAAATCGGCTGGCCCGGTACGGGCTCGCAGTTGCGCGCCGCCGTCCACAAAGTCAAATGCCATGGCAGGTCCGGTGATGGACAAAAGCAATCCAATGGCGTCACCCCCTTCGCCCGCTCATACCAACTCTCCATCAGATCGAGCGGCGGAGTTTAATTAAGATCGACCTATGAATGTATTAACCGACGACTTTATCAATCTAACCGCACAACCCTCCCGGAAGAAAGTGAAGCTTTTACTTCCACTCTCTTTGAATTAGACTTGGGAATGTTATCCCGAGGAGTGTCTCGGTCAATAAAGTTACACCGCGGCCGGTGAATCTTGCAACGTGATCGAAAAGGGAACGTTCAAAAAAGTTTGCGCCCGTGACGCCGGCACCGCATCCCGATGGCGCCGCGGCCGTTGCCTCGCACCCTCGGGGCGGCGCCCCGGGGCCCGGGATCGGGCGTGATGTAAGCGGCGGGAACGGCGGCGCTACAAAGCCTTGATGCCCGCCGACAGACGCGACAGCTTCCGGGCCACGGTGTTGCGGTTCAACACCCCTTTGCTGACGCCGCGATGCAGCTCCGGCATGGCCGCGCGGTAGGCCGCCTCGGCGGCCGCCTTGTCGCCCTCGGCGATGGCACTCTCGACCGTCTTTACGAAGGTGCGGATCCGGCTCAACCGGGCGCGGTTGACCTCGGTCCGTCGTTTGGTCTGGCGGATGCGCTTCTTCGCCTGGATGCTGTGCGCCATGTGGGCTCCGTCATCGGCGGTGCGGGCGGCTTATAGCGACGCCCCGGCGGGTGGTCAAGCGGCGGCCGGGCATCGCGCGGCGGGGCCAGTCAGCGGTGCTTGAATTCGGGATGGCGCTTCTCGATGAACGCCGCCATGCCCTCCTTCTGATCCTCGGTGGCGAAGATCGAGTGGAACAGCCGGCGCTCGAACCGCACCCCCTCGGCCAGCGTGGTCTCATAGGCGCGGTTCACCGATTCCTTGGCCATCATGGCCACCGGGCGCGACATGGTGGCGATGCGGTCGGCCACCTGCACCGCCTCCTCCATCAGGTCGGCTGCCGGCACCACCCGGCTCACCAGGCCGGCCCGCTCGGCCTCCTCGGCATCCATCGTGCGGCCGGTGAGGCACATCTCCATGGCCTTGGACTTGCCGACGAAGCGAGGCAGCCGCTGGGTGCCGCCGGAGCCCGGCATGGTGCCGACGGTGATCTCCGGCTGCCCGAACCGCGCGGTATCGGCGGCCAGGATGAAGTCGCACATCATCGCCACCTCGCAGCCGCCGCCGAGCGCGTAGCCCGCAACCGCCGCCAGGATCGGCTTGCGGCACTGCGAGACTCGCTCCCAGCCCCTGGTGATGAAGTCTTCGGCGTAAGCCTCCATGTAGCTCTTCTGCGCCATCTCCTTGATGTCGGCGCCGGCGGCGAACGCCTTCTCGTTGCCGGTGAGCACGATGGCACCGATGTTGTCGTCCGCCTCCATGTCGTCGAGCGCCTGGACGAGCTCGGCTATGAGGGCGCTGGAAAGCGCGTTCAGCGCCTTCGGCCGGTTCAGCGTGATGATGCCGACGCGGCCCTTCTTCTCCACCAGAATGTGTTCGTAGGCCATAGAGCGTACTCCCCGTCGTCGCTTGCTAGGCTGTAATCGGGTGGCGGCGAGACGATCGCTCAGTCGGGCGACAGGGCAAACCGAACGATCAGCCCCTGGCCCCGGTTTTCGCTCCCCTCGACGAACTCCAACCGCAGCGCCTCCCCCTCGCGCCGCCAGCTTCCTCCGTCCGCCTGTGTCCAGCCGAGTTGCGGCAGGGTCTCGGCATAGAAGGCCTCGATCGCCGCCCGGCTCACCGCACCAGTAGCGAACGCCTCAACGATGCGACCCTGTGGCGTATCGAACACCACCGCCGCATCCTCCAGTGTGCTCAAGCCCGGCATCAGCGGCAGGTCTTCCAGCCCGGCGACGAACCGCGGCGGGTCGCCGCCCCAGGCGCCGAACGAGAACGCAGTCATCAACAAGAGTCCCCAGGCGACCGCACCGAACGGGCGTCCCGGCGGGCGGCGTCGTCGCGTCATGGGCCGGCTTATTACCTCAGCGCTGCCGCTTCGCACAATAGAAAGTCGAACGACCGGACTGCGCGATGCGTCGAATCCCCTGGCAGCAATCGCAGCCGGGGCAGGGTTCCCCTTCGCGGTCGTAGACCGCGAAACGATGCTGGAAATAGCCGAGCTCTCCCGACGCCTGTACGTAGTCTTTGAGGCTCGAGCCGCCGGCCGCGATGGCCTCATCGAGAACCTGGCGGATCGCCGCGACCAGGCGCCGGACGCGCCGGCCGGTGACGGTGGAGGCGCGCCGGCGCGGCGACAGACCGGCGCGAAACAGGATCTCGCAGGCATAAATGTTGCCCAGGCCGGCAACCACCCGCTGGTCCACGAGCGCCGCCTTGATCGACCCGCGCCGGCCCTTGAGTGCCGCCGCCAGCACCGCGTCGGTGAAGCCGTCGCCCAAGGGCTCGGGGCCGAGCTCGGCGATCAGCCGATGCCCGGCAAGCTCGCCCTCGGGCACCAGGTCCATCATGCCGAAGCGCCTTTGGTCGTGAAACCGCAGCGCCGCCCCGTCGTCGAGCCAGGCCACCACGTGTTCATGGGCACCATCGGGCGCCCGGGCGCCGGCGCCGGGCGCGATGATGAATCGGCCGGACATGCCCAGATGCACCATCCACACCAGCCCATGGTCGAGGCGGATCAGGATGTACTTGCCGCGGCGGCCGACCGAGGCCACGCGGTGGCCGGCAAGCCGCCCGGCGAAGCGCGCCGGCAACGGCCAGCGCAAATCCCGCCGGCGCGCCTCGACCCGCACGATGCGACGGCCGGCCAGGCTGGCCGCGAGGCCCCGACAGACGGTCTCCACTTCCGGCAGCTCGGGCATGGCGCCAGACTAGCCGCAGGCGGCACCGCGCGCTATCGTCGCGCGTTATGCCCGGGGAGCGGGATCGCGCCGGCGCCGCCGGTGCCGGCCGCAAGGCCTATTTTGGCTATCGCCAGGTCGAAGCCGGCGAGAAGGGCCGGCTGGTGCGCGACGTATTCGCCAGCGTGGCGCCCCGCTACGACCTGATGAACGATCTGATGTCCGGCGGCGTGCACCGGTTGTGGAAAGCGGCGCTCATCGCTCGGCTGGGGCTGCGGCCCGGCATGCATCTCGTCGACGTCGCCGGCGGCACCGGCGACATTGCGCTCGGGGTGCTTCGGCGGGCGCCCGAAGGGGTGCGGGTCACGGTCTGCGACGTGAGCCCGGCGATGCTCGAGGTCGGCCGCGAGCGGGCGATCGACCGAGGCCTCTTGGACCGCATCGACTGGCTGTGCGGCGACGCCGAGGCGCTGCCGCTCGCAAGCCGCTCGGCGGACGCCTACACCATCGCCTTCGGCCTGCGCAACGTCACCGACATCGCCGCGGCGCTCAAGGAGGCGCGGCGCGTGCTGCGGCCCGGCGGGCGCTTTCTGTGCCTCGAGTTCGGCCGGGTCACGGTGCCGCCGTTGCGGGCGCTCTATGACCGCTACTCGTTCTCGGTCATCCCGCGGCTGGGCGAGATGGTCGCCGGGGACGGCGCAGCGTATGCGTATCTGGTCGAGAGCATCCGGCGCTTCCCGCCGCAAGCGGAACTGGCCCGGATGATCGACGCCGCCGGGCTGGAGCGGGTCAGGGTCCACAACTTGAGCGGCGGCATCGCCGCCATCCACGCCGCCTGGCGCCTGTAAGGAATGGGGTCGGACTGAGTTCTCCTGAAATCAGATCCGAATATCACTCGCCGACAAAATGTAAGTCCCCGTCCGACCGTTTTCCGGAGCCTGACATGAGTTACACCCCCATCTTCAACATGGCCGCCGTCGCGCTCACCCTGGCGGCGGTGTTCGGCTACGTGAACCACCGCTGGATGAGGCTTCCGCACACCATCGGCCTGGTGATCATCGCGCTCGTCGTGTCGTTGGCCGTCCTCGGGCTGGACGCGTTGGTGCCCGAGTTGGGTTTCCAGCCGGCGCTGCGCGACGCCCTCGACCGGATCGATCTGCACGAGACGCTGATGAAGGGCATGCTGAGCTTCCTGTTGTTCGCCGGGGCGCTGCACGTCGACCTCGACGACCTGTTGGGCCGCAAATGGGCTATCGGCGCGATGGCGACGGGCGGGGTGCTGATCTCCACCGTGCTGGTCGGCGTCGCGGTCTGGGGGGTGGTCGGGCTGGTGGGTCTGGACATCCCGCTCGTCTATTGCCTGGTGTTCGGGGCGCTCATTTCCCCCACCGACCCGGTGGCGGTGCTCGGCATCCTCAAGACGCTCGAGGTTCCCGAGACGCTCAAGGCCAAGATCGCCGGCGAGAGCCTATTCAACGACGGCGTCGGGGTGGTGGTCTTCACCCTCCTGGTGGCGATCGCCGCCGGCGGCGAGGCCGGCGAGGCGATGACCGCGCTTTCCGTCGCCAAGCTGTTCGTCCAGGAGGCCGTCGGCGGCGCGCTCCTAGGGCTCGCTGGCGGCTATCTCTGCTACCGCACCATGAAGACCATCGACGAGCACAATCTGGAGGTCCTGATCACGCTGGCGCTGGTCACGCTGACCTACTCGATCGCTTTGACGATCCACGTGTCCGGGCCGATCGCGGTGGTGGTGGCCGGCCTGTTGATCGGCAACCACGGCAGCCGCCTGGCCATGAGCGAGACCACCCGCGACCATGTGGAGAAGTTCTGGTCGCTCCTCGACGAGGTGCTGAACTCGGTGCTGTTCCTGATCATCGGCTTCGAGGTCGTGGCCCTGACCCTAAGCGGCGCAATCGCGCTGCTGATGGCGATCGCGGTGCCGCTGGTGATCGCGGCCCGCTTCATCAGCGTGGCGACACCGCTGGGCCTGTTGGGCCTGCGCCGAAGCTTCACCAAGGGGGCGATCCCGGTGCTGACCTGGGGCGGCCTGCGCGGCGGCATCTCGGTGGCGCTGGCGTTGTCGCTGCCGGACATCCCGGCCAAGGAGGCGATCCTGGCCGCCACCTACGCTGTGGTGATCTTCTCCATCGTGGTGCAGGGGCTGACCGTCAAGAAGGTGGTCGAAGCGACGGTCCGGTGACCCCGTGCGGCTGGTGTTCATGGCAGTCCAATGGTCACGCCCAGAGGGTTTGCACCGGGTAGGAACGAATTGCGTGGTCGCCGCTGACCAGTGTCAGGGCCTCGTCCACGGCCTGGGCCACCAAGAGGCGGTCGAACGGGTCGCGGTGGTGTTGAGGCAGATCGCGGACTCGAAGGGTGTGGGCGATGGTGACGGTGAGTTCCGCGAAGCCCGCCTGTTCGATGGTGCTCTGAAGATCGGCAAACGGCAGGTCGATCCGGCCGAGGCCCGCCTTGACCGCCAGCTCCCATAACAGCCCACAGGTATCGAGGGGCAGTCTCAACTGGCCCCTTCCAGAGACTCCCAAGGCGCCTCGGGAAGCGGCGCGTCGAAATCCTCGCCGATGCGAATGCGGCCGCGCAGCAATCCCAGCTTGCGCGGTGCGCTCATCGCCTCGGCGCTGACCAGTCTGGCGACCGGCCTGCCGTGTCGAGTGATGACGATCTCTTGGCCGGCCATCGCCAAGTCGATCAATCGCGACAGTTGGGTCTTCGCGGCGGAGACGGGCACTTTCATGACCCGACGGGCTCCGTGAAATCTGGTTAAATGAGACGAGACTATATTCCAACGTCGGTCAATGTGCCGGCGATTTGTGGCGCGAGTCCCGGTTCTTGCCTCCAAGCAGGGCCTTGCCTACATTATTTACGCATGTGAAATGTGAAATTAGCGGGGTGTCCGTTGGCCCAGTCGAGCCTTGCCGGCAAGCGTATACTGCTGATTATCAGCGGCGGTATCGCGGCCTACAAGAGCCTGGAGCTGATCCGCCGGCTGCGCGAGCGCGGTGCGGCGGTGCGCTGCGTGCTCACGAAGGCCGGCGCCCAGTTCGTGACGCCCCTGTCGGTGGCCGCACTCAGCGAGGACAAGGTCTACGGCGAGCTTTTCTCGCTCACCGACGAGAGCGAGATGGGTCATATCCGCCTCTCCCGCGAGGCTGACCTGATCGTGGTCGCACCGGCCAGCGCCGATCTGTTGGCCAAGTTCGCCGGCGGCCACGCCGACGACCTGGCGAGCACGGTGCTGTTGGCCACCGACACGCCGGTGATGGTGGCGCCGGCGATGAATGTGCGCATGTGGGAGCACCCGGCCACCCAGGCCAACCTCGAGCTGTTGCGGCAACGGGGCGTCATGCGGGTGGGCCCCGGCGAGGGCGAGATGGCCTGCGGCGAGTACGGCTTGGGCCGCATGGCCGAGCCGGAGGAGATCCTGGCCGCCGTCGAAGGGTTCCTCGGCACCGGTCTCATGCTTTCGGGCCGGCGGGCAATCGTCACCAGCGGCCCGACCCACGAGGCCATCGACCCGGTGCGGTTCATTGGCAACCGCTCCTCCGGCAAGCAGGGCCATGCCATCGCCGCGGCCCTGGCGCGCCGCGGCGCCGAGACCACGCTGGTCACCGGCCCGACCAATCGGCCGGACCCGGCGGGGGTGGCGGTGGTGCGCATCGAGTCCGCGGTCGAGATGCTGGCGGCGTGCCGGGCGGCGCTGCCGGCCGACGTGGCGGTGTGCGCCGCCGCGGTCGCCGACTGGCGGGTGAAGGCGGCGGTGCCGGCCAAGCGCAAGAAGAACGCCGGCGGTCCGCCGGTCTTGGAGCTGGTCGAGAACCCGGACGTGCTGGCGGAGATCGCGGCGGCCGGGAATGAGCGCCCGCGGCTGGTGGTGGGCTTCGCGGCGGAGACCGAGGACGTGGTGGCCAACGCCCAGGCGAAACGTGAACGCAAGGGCTGCGACTGGATCGTCGCCAACGACGTGTCGTCCGGTACCGGCACTTTCGGCGGCGACCAGAACACAGTGCATATAGTTTCGGCCGATGGGGTCGAGGACTGGCCGCCGATGACCAAGGACGAAGTAGCCGAGCGTCTGGCGGAGCGCATCGGCCAGGCGCTGGGCGCGGCAAAGTGACCCCGATCAAGGCCTCCATCCGCCGCCTGCCGCACGGCGCCGACCTGCCGCTTCCTGCTTATGCCACCTCGGACAGCGCCGGCATGGACTTGATGGCCGCGGTCGGCGCCGAGCTGGTGTTGGCGCCTGGGGCGCGGGCGGTGGTGCCGACCGGCCTGGCGATTGCGCTGCCGTCCGGCTTCGAGGCACAGGTGCGGCCGCGCTCGGGGCTTGCCGCCAGCCACGGCCTCACCGTCGTCAACAGCCCCGGAACCATCGACCCGGACTACCGCGGCGAGGTGGCCGTTATCCTGGCCAATCTCGGTTCGGACCCCGTCACCATCAGCCGCGGCGCGCGCATCGCCCAGATGGTGGTGGCGCCGGTCGCCCGGGTCGCCTGGGAGGAGACCGACGCCCTGCCGGACTCCGGCCGCGGTGCCGGCGGCTTCGGCTCCAGCGGAACCGGGTAAGGCCATGCTGGGGCCGTCACGCAGGCTGTTCTCCGCCATCGAGGCGGTGCTGTTCGTCGCCTGTGAGGCCGGCGGCGCCCCGGTGCACAGTGGCCAGATCGCGCGACGCCAGGGCATCCCGCGACGCTATCTCGAGCTGGTGCTGCAGCGGCTGGTCCGAGACGGCATTCTCGAGGGCGTGCGCGGGCCGCGCGGCGGCTATCGGCTAGCCCGCGATCGCCGGCGGATTAGCATCGGTGACATCATCCGCGCGGTGCGCGCGGTCGACGGCACCCCGGACCCGTGCGCCGGCTCCCACGGCTCGGAGCTCGCCCGCAAGGTGGTGCGGCCGTTCTGGACCGAGCTGCGCGATGCGACGATGCAACGGCTGAATCGGGTGAGCATCGACGATCTGTGCCGGCGGGCGCGCCGGGCCGGGGTGGCGAGCGACACCGGGACGGAGATCGACCTCGCCGCGACCACCGACGCCGGCCGTCCCGCGGCCCGGCCGAGCACCGCCCAGATTGAGGGGCCGTAGGCGCCATGTCACAGCAAATAGAACTCACCGAGGACCAGTTTCAGCGCTATGCCCGGCACATGATCCTCGACGAGGTCGGCGAGGAAGGGCAGGAGAAGCTGCTCGGCGCCAAGGTGCTGGTGGTAGGCGCCGGGGGGCTCGGCTCGCCGCTGTTGCTCTATCTCGCGGCCGCCGGGGTCGGCACCCTCGGCGTGATCGACGACGACGTGGTGGATCTGACCAACCTGCAGCGCCAGGTGGTGCACAAGACCGCCAGCCTTGGCGCCGCGAAGGTGGACAGCGCCGCCGCCACGGTGGCCGAGATCAACCCGGACGTGAAACTCATCGGCTACGGGGAACGGCTCGACGCCGGCAACGTCACCCGCCTCATAGCCGAGTATGACCTGGTGGCGGACGGCAGCGACAATTTTCCGACCCGCTATCTCCTGAACGACGCCTGTTATCTTGGCCGCAAGCCGCTGGTCTCCGGCGCGCTGCTCAGATTCGAGGGGCAGCTCTCCACCTTCAAGGCCTATGAGAGGGCTGAGGCGCCGTGCTATCGCTGCCTGTTCCCGGATCCGCCGCCGGCCGACCTGGTGCCGCGCTGTGAGGCGGCGGGAATCTTCGGCGCCGTGGCCGGGGTCGTCGGCACGCTGCAGGCCTCCGAGGTGCTGAAGGAGCTGTTGGGTCTGGGCGACGGGCTTTCCGGCTGGCTTTTGATCTACGATTCCCTGTCGCTCACCTTCCGCAAGGTGCGCATCAAGGCCGACCCAGACTGCCGGCTATGCGGGCGCAAGGCCACCATCACTGACCTCAGCGCCCACGCCGCCTAACCCATTCGTTCAGAACATGGTCTCGAGCACCCGGTCGGGCGGCGCGTGGCCGTCGGTGAAGGACTTCACGTTGATGATGACCTTCTCGCCCATGTCGACCCGACCCTCGATGGTGGCCGAGCCCATATGCGGCAGGAGAACCACGTTGTCGAGGTCGAGCAGCTTGGCGTTGACGGCCGGCGCGTGCTCGAACACGTCGAGACCAGCGCCGGCGATCTCTTTGGCCGTCAACAGCCGGGCCAGGGCGCTCTCGTCGATCACCTCGCCGCGCGAGGTATTGACGATGTAGGCGTGCGGCTGAAT
>JBHICX010000068.1:0-9549 GCA_046759805.1 Kiloniellales bacterium
GCCGGCGACGCGTCGCGCTTCATCAAGGACCAGGAGGGCGACAACATCACCTCGCTGGTGGGCCAGACGATCCTCTATGACCAGCGCGACAACCGGTTCGATCCGCACGAAGGGTATTTCGTCCAATACTCCACGGACTTCGCCGGCGTCGGCGGTTCCGTCCGATACCTCCGCAACCGACTGAGCGGTGGCAAGTTTTGGCCGCTGGCGGAAACGTGGACGTTTGGCGTAACCGCGCGGGCCGGCATCGTCGCCGGTCTCGGTAGACGGGTGCGCATCAACGACCGGTTCTTCCTCGGCGGCGAGTCGCTGCGCGGCTTCGAGCCGGCGGGTGTGGGGCCGCACGACAAATTCTCGGGGGATGCGCTCGGCGCGAAACGGTTCTATTCGACCACCGGCGAACTCAGCTTTCCGGTCGGGTTCCCCGAGGAACTCGGCGTTTCCGGCAAGCTGTTCGTCGATGCCGGCAGCGCCAGCGACCCGGACGACAAAGGGCCGGAGGTCGAAGATTCAAACCTGATTCGAACCTCCGTCGGGGTGGGCCTCGCCTGGCGCTCCCCGTTCGGGCCGATCCGCGTGGACCTGGCGAAGGCCCTGGTCAAGGAGGATTTCGACCGAACCCAAGTCCTACATTTCAGTTTTGGAACGAGATTCTAGAGCATTGTCCAGTCACACGGATCCGGTCCACGCCCCCGCCCGGCCACCCCTAGCGTACGGTCCCGCCTGCCGGCCGGGCGGGAGCGCGGGCCGGAGCGATTCAAAGTAAGTGGCTTGCGCCGGCTCTCACAATAGAGTTGCACGTGATCGCTTTTTCGTATGTCCTCGGGTGGAGCCGGCACGCCGGTTACGCGCGCGGGGGCGTGGGAGAAGACGCCCTCGAGGGTGGCCTGGCACGGCCCCCGGCGGCGCCGCGTGCCGCCGAAGACTTGCCGGCGATCATCGCCCGGCGCCACGGCACCGACCGGCGACGGCCGTCAACCGTATTGGAAGGTGAGTCCCCAGTGCATGTGTTGTTTCGTTTGGCGGTAATTCTCCTGGTCGGCCTTGCGATTGCCGCGGGCATGCGCCCGGCGGTCGCGCAAAAGCCGGCGGCACCGGTCATCATCGTGGTCGATCTGCGGCAGATCGAGCGTGAGGCGACCTCTTTCAGGAGCGTCCGGGATCAGATCATGGCCCAGCGGCAAAGTTATCAAGAACAGCTCGCCAACATGGAGAGCGAGCTTCGCCAGGCGAACCAGGAACTTCTGCGGCAGCGTGCCATCGTATCCTCGGAAGCCTATGCCCAGAAACGTCAAGAGCTGGAGCAACGCGCCGGCGAGATGCAGCGGGACGTGCAAAAGATTCAGCGCGCGTTGCAACGGGCCCGCGACAGTTCCCTGTCGATCGTGAGGAAAAAGTATCTGGAGATCATCGGCAAGGTGGCGGTCGAACGTGGCGCCAATCTTGCATTAGACAAGAACTTGGTGATCTACACAGTCAACGGACAGAACCTCGACATAACGGCGGAGGTCCTGGCCCGGCTGAATGAGCAGCTGCCGGCCGTCGCCGTGGAGGTGCAGGTCGAGTAGCCGCCCCCGCCCGAAGCCCTGTGGGTAGCGTCGCGCCATGGCCGATCCCCGTTTCTTTCGGGTTGCCGGACCCTTTACCCTGAACCGACTGGCTTCGATCGCCGGAGCCGAAATCGTCGCCGGCGCCAACGAAGACGCGGTGTTTCGCGATGTCGCCCCGCTCGACAGCGCCGGGCCGGAGGAGGTCAGCTTCCTGGACAACAAGCGCTATGTCGAGGCCTTCAAGAAAAGCCGGGCCGGCGCCTGCCTGCTGCATGCCGCGCATGCGGCCCAGGCACCGCCTGGCATGGCGCTCATGTTGTGCGAAGACCCCTATGAATCCTACGCGCGGGTGGCGCGAGCGTTTTACCCGGAGGCGGCGCTCGAGCCGGGGCTTGCCGCCGGCGCCACCATCGACTCGACGGCGCGGATCGGTGAGGGGTCTAGGGTCGACGAGGGGGCTGTTATCGGCGCCCGCGTCGAGATCGGTCGCCGCTGCCATGTCGGTGCCAACGCGGTCATCGGCGATGGCGTCACCATCGGCGAGGACACGGTCATCGGCCCCATGGCCTCGCTCAGCCACTGCGTAATCGGCTCCAGGGTGCTGTTGCATCCGGGGGTCAGGATCGGCCAGCGCGGTTTTGGCTTTGCCAGGGTCGAGTCGGGTCCGGTCAAGGTGCCGCAACTCGGCCGCGTCATCGTCCATGACGATGTGGAGATCGGCGCCAACAGCACCGTCGACCGCGGCACCGGACCGGATACCGTCATCGGCCCCGGCTGCATGATTGATAACTTGGTGCAAATCGGGCACAACGTTCGGCTTGGGCGCGGCTGCGTGGTTGTCGCCCAGGCCGGGATCTCCGGGAGTACCAGGCTCGAAGAGTTCGTGGTGGTTGCGGCCCAGGCCGGGTTGACGGGGCACCTGAAGATCGGCAAGGGCGTGCAGATCGCGGCTCAGAGCGGGGTCATGCGTGACGTGGCGCCGGGCGCGCAGGTCTGCGGCGCGCCAGCGGTCCCGCTGCGCCAGTTCTTCCGCCAGGTGGCGACGCTGCAACGGCTTGCCGAAACCAAGCGGCCTGGCAACCGATGAAGGCCAACCGAGGGGCGGGCGGCAGATGAGCGTGGAGCTGGCCAAAGGGGCGAACAAGGTCACCCCCCGGATCGATATCGAACGGGTGATGGACATGATCCCGCATCGCTACCCGTTCCTACTCATTGATCGGGTGGTCGACGTGGTCGCGAATGAAAGCGCCATCGGCGTCAAATGCGTATCGATCGGCGATCCATGGTTCCAGGGCCATTTTCCCGGTCGGCCGGTGATGCCGGGGGTGCTCATCATCGAATCCATGGCCCAGACCGCGGCGGTGCTGGTGGTCGAAACCCTGGGTCCCGAGGCCGAAGGGAAGCTGGTTTACTTCATGGGAATCGACGCCGCCCGGTTCCGCAAACCGGTGGTCCCGGGCGATTGGCTCAGGGTTCACGTGCGCAAGCAGCGTCGGCGCGGCAACGCGTGGAAGTTCACCGGCGAGGCCCAGGTCGACGGCGTGCCGGTGGCCGAAGCGAACTTTTCCGCCATGATCCTGGACGACTGAGCGCGATGCCCGAGATACATGCGACGGCGATCGTCGAGCCCGGTGCGCAACTGGGCGAGAACGTGGTCATTGGCCCGTTGTGCCTGGTCGGGGAGGACGTGGTGCTGGGCGACGGAGTGAGGCTCATCTCGCACGTCGTGGTGACCGGGTTGACCACGGTTGGCGCCAACACCGAGATCTATCCGTTCGCCTCCATCGGCCATCGGCCGCAGGACATGAAGTACAAGGGCGAAAGGTCGCGGCTGGAGATCGGCTGCAACAACGTCATCAGGGAGTCGGTGACCATGAACCCCGGCACCAAGGGCGGCGGCATGGTGACCCGGGTCGCCAATAACAGCCTGTTCATGGTGGGCGCCCACGTGGCCCATGACTGCACCATCGGCAACCATGTGATCATGGCGAACAACGCCACCCTCGCCGGCCATGTGTGGGTCGACGACCACGCCATCATCGGCGGGCTGGCCGCGGTGCACCAGTACTGCCGCATCGGGCATCATGCCATCGTCGGCGGCATGTCGGGCGTCGAGCACGACGTGATCCCCTACGGCTCGGTGATGGGTGATCGGGCGCGGCTGTGCGGTCTCAACGTCATTGGCATGAAGCGCCTGGGCGTCAACCGCGACGACATCCATACCCTGCGCACCGCCTATCGCCTGCTGTTTGCACAAGAGGGAACCATGGTCGAGCGACTCGACGACGTGAAGGCGATGTATGGGGACAATTCCATGGTGATGGAGATCGTCAATTTCATCCGCGACGACTCCGCGCGCGCGATCTGCCAGCCGAAAGTCGGGAATGCCGCCTAGGCTCGGCATACTGGCGGGCGGCGGCGACCTGCCGGGCCGGCTGATCGAGGCCTGCCGGGCGGACGGCCGCGACTATTTCGTGGTCGCCTTCCAGGGGCACGCGGATCCGGAAGTGGTCGGCGACGCGCCGCATCTGTGGGCCGAGCTGACCGACGCCTCGCGGGTGTTCGACATCCTGTGCGAGAACGCGGTCACCCAGCTGGTGATGGCGGGCCGCGTGCGCCGGCCGTCCTGGGGCCGGCTCAGGTCGCACGACCGACGCACGGCCAGATTCCTCGGCAAGATAGGCGTGCGGGCGCTCGGTGACGACGGGCTATTGCGCGCGATTGCGCGCCGGCTGGAGGAGGAAGGATTCCAAATCGTCGGCCCGGACGACGTGGTCCATGATCTGCTGGCCCCGGAAGGACAGTACGGTCGGGTTGCGCCGGACGCGGCGGCAAGGCTGGACATCGACCGCGGGGTGGCCGTCGCCCGCACCCTCGGCACCCTGGACTTCGGTCACGCCGTGGTGGTCCGGGACGGCGTCGTGCTCGGCGTCGAAGCGGTCGAGGGCACCGACGCGCTGCTCGAGCGATGCCAGAGACTCGCCCCGGCCGGTCCCGGCGGCGTGCTGGTCAAATGCAGCAAGCCGGGGCAGGACCGGCGGCTGGATTTGCCGACCATCGGCCCCGCCACCGTCACCAAGGCCGCCGAGGCGCGGCTCAGGGGCATCGCCGTCGAAGCCGGGCGCACCCTGGTCCTCGACAAAGGCGCCGTCGCCCAACTCGCCGACAAGAGCGGCCTGTTCGTTGTCGGTATCCCGGTGCCGCGGTGAGCGACGCCGCCCCTGGCCCCCTCATCTTCCTCACCGCCTGCGAGCCTTCGGGGGACGATCTCGGCGCCCGTATCATGGCCGCGCTCAAGGCCAAGACCGGCGGCCGGGTGCGCTTCTCCGGTCTCGGCGGCGAGGAAATGACCGCGCAGGGTCTTGTCAGCCTGTTTCCGATGTCCGAGCTGTCGGTGATGGGAATCGCCGAGATCTTGCCGCACATCCCGAACGTGTTTCGACGCATCTACGACACGGCGGCGGCGATCCGCCGTCTGCGGCCCGACCTCGTCTTGACCATCGACTCCCAGGCGTTCTCATTCGGTGTAGCCAAGCGGGTGACCCGGTGCGGCATTCCCTTGGTTCATCTGAACGCGCCCAAGGTGTGGGTGTTTCGGCCGCGGCGGGCCCGACGGGTGGCCCGCTACTACGATCACCTGCTGGCGCTGCTGCCGTTCGAGCCGCCCTATTTCGAAGCCGTCGGCCTGCCGTGCACCTGCATCGGCCATCCGGTCGTGGAGTCGGGCGCGGACCGGGGGGATGGGCGCGCCTTTCGGCGGCGCTACGGGATCCCGGCGGAGGCCCCCGTGTTATGTGTGCTTCCGGGTAGTAGAAGAAGCGAAATCAAATACTTACTAGATATTTTTAATGGTGTGGTGAGGTTGATGGCGGCACGTGTGCCGGGCTTGCACCTGGTCACCGCCACGGTTCCGGCGGTGGCGCCGCCGGTCTCTGCGGCGGCCGCCCGATGGCCGGCTCCCAGCGTGGTGGTCGAGGGCAGGGAAGACAAGTTCCACGGATTCGCCGCCAGCGACGTGGCGCTTGCCGCCTCGGGCACGGTCTCGCTCGAGCTGGCGTTGGCCCAAGTGCCGATGGTGATCGCCTACCGCATCGCGGCGCTGACGGCGGCCGTGGCTGGTCCCTTCGTCCATGCGCGGTTCGCCAGCATCGTCAATCTGATCGAGGACCGCGCGGTGATCCCCGAGTTCCTGCAGGGGGCGTGCCGCAGCGAGGCGCTGGCCGACGCGGTGGCGGCGCTCATGGAGGACGAGGCTGCCCGCCGGACCCAGGTAGAGGGATGCGCCGAGGTCCTTCGCCGGCTGGGCCTCGGTGGACAGCCGCCGAGCGAACGCGCGGCCGAGATCGTTCTCGAGCTTGTCGAAGCCGGCCGGCGCTGAAGCGCGGTATCGGTTGAGCGAGTCCTTATTCAAGAACACGAAGTCCGATCGTTCGTCGCACGCGGCCCGCCAGGCCGTGGAGCGGCGGTACAAATCGCTTGCATCAGCCCACGGGCTGTCCTTAAGGTGGCGCAAATCCGGGGAGCGGGGTCGCTATTTCCGGAAAAGCGAAAGATGGGTGAGATGGCCGGGACCCGGGTCAGCGCCAGGCGCAAGTTCTTTGTGGAGCTGATCAAGCCGTCCCACTACGACGATGACGGCTACGTGATCCAGTGGTGGAAGGCCTGGATCCCGTCGAATTCACTTGCTTGCCTGTATGGTCTCACCCTTGACGTGATCGAGCGCCGGGTTTTGGGCGAGGACGTCGACATTGTCATCCACGCTTACGACGAGGCCAACACCGTGATCCCGATAAGGAGGATCATCCGCCGCATAAGGCAAGGCGGCGGCCGCGGGCTGGTGTGCATGGTCGGCGTCCAGTCGAACCAGTTCCCCAGGACCTTGGACATGGCGCGGCAGTTCCGCAACGCTGGCCTTCAGGTTGCGGTCGGCGGTTTCCACGTCGGCGGCTGTATTTCGATGCTGCCGGAGCTGCCGCCCGACCTGAAGGAGGCATGCGATCTGGGAATCTCGCTGTTTGCCGGGGAGGCGGAGGAACGCCGGCTGGACGAGGTGTTCCTCGACGCCTTTCACGGCCGACTAAAGCCGATCTACAACTACCTGGCCGATCTTCCGGCCATGGACCATCAACCGATCCCCTACCTGCCGGAGGCGATGGTCCGCAAGTACGGGGCCTCGATCAGCAGCTTCGACACCTCTCGGGGCTGTCCGTTCCAGTGCTCGTTCTGCACCATCATCAACGTGCAGGGCCGCAAGTCGCGGTACCGCGTCGCCGACGATGTCGAGCGCGTGGTCCGAGCCAACGTGGCGAGCGGGATCCGGCGCTTCTTCGTTACCGACGACAACCTGGCGCGCAGCAAGAACTGGGAGACGGTGTTCGATCGGCTGGCGGAATTGCGCCAGGAGCTGAACATCGACTTGAGCCTGCTGATCCAGGTGGACGCGCTATGCCACAAGATCCCGGGCTTCGTCGAGAAGGCCAAGCGCGCCGGCGTCAGCCGGGCCTATATCGGGCTCGAGAACATCAACCCCGACAATCTGATGGCCGCCAAGAAACGCCAGAACAAGATCACCGAGTATCGCAAGATGCTCCAGGACTGGCGCGACCAGTGCATCCTCACCTATTGCGGCTACATCCTGGGCTTCCCCAACGACACCCCGGAGCGCATCGCCGAAGACATCGAGATCATCAAGCGAGAGCTGCCGATCGACGTCCTGGAGTTCTTCTGCCTGACCCCGCTGCCGGGCTCCGAGGACCACCAGATTCTGTACAAGAAAGGGGTGTGGATGGACCCGGACATGAACATCTATGACCTGGAGCATGTCTGCACCGGACATGAGAAGATGTCGCGCGAGGAATTCCGCGACATCTACCACCGGGCCTGGGACATCTATTACACGCCGGAACATGTGGAAACGTTGATGCGCCGCGCCGTAGCCGGCGGCAATTTGCCGGAGCGCATCATGGCCCACGTGCTGCAGTTCTATGGCTGTCAGAAGTACGAGATGGTGCATCCGTTGCAGGGCGGTGCGTTCCGACGCAAGATACGCACCCAGCGCCGCTCCGGCCTGCCGCTCGAGAGCCCGTTCGTGTTCTACCCGCGCCGCGTCTGGGAGGTGGTGGCGACCTATGGTGTTTTCGGGTTATATGCCTGGAAGCTGTGGCGCCTGGTCCAGAAGATCAAGCGCGACCCGGCGAGCAAGACCTATACGGACCTGGCCCTGACGCCGGTCGAGGAGGCGGAGGAAGAACATCTGGAGATGTTCGAGCACACCGATTCCGCCAAGGAGGCGGTGGCCAGGGCCAAGGCGCAAGCCGACGCGCGGCGACAAACGCAAGAGGCGCGGCTGGCGAGCTGATTCCGCCGGCGCCGGCGCGTTCGAGGTCAAACCAGGGACATCGCCAGCTATGACACAAATCGACGCCCCATCCGCCCCGGCTACCGCCGCGGCCAAGACCACGCGGCTCCTGCACACCATGATCCGGGTGCGCGATCTCGACAAGTCGATCGACTTTTACACCCGGCTCCTGGGCATGAAGGAGTTGCGCCGCAAGGACTATCCCAGTGGCCGGTTCACCCTGGCCTTCGTCGGCTATGGCGACGAGGCCGAGAACGCGGTGATCGAGCTCACCCACAATTGGGATCAGGCCGAGCCTTACAACATTGGCGACGCATTCGGCCATCTGGCCGTCGCGGCCCCGGACATCTACGCCACTTGCGAGCGGCTGGAGCGTGAAGGCGTCAGCATCCCGCGCCCGCCGGGCCCGATGAAGCACGGCGGCAGCGTCATCGCCTTCATCGAGGACCCGGACGGCTACAAGATCGAGCTGATCCAGCGGTCCTGACGGCGCCGCGGCGCCCCAGGTCCCCGGGGGCGAGCTTCTTCAAAAACCGGTTCGGACTCGGAATTCCGGATGAGTGTGGAAGTATATCAGTCTGACCCGCTTTTCTCGGGACCCGGTTTTTCGCAGGTGGAACCGGCCCGGGGCGATTCCACGTTGGTGAAATCTGCGCTAATTTTGCATAGCCCAAAAGAATTGTCGGAGGTCACGTGTCCGATGGTGCGGCGGCGGTAAGGGCCAACCGGTACCCGCGCGGCCGGGTCGAGCACCGCGCCTGTCTGCCGCCTGCCGAACTTTCGACGGTCCGGCCGGACGAAGGGAGTTTGTAGATGCGGACCCCAGATCGGCTGGACGCGAAGGCGATCCTCGCCGAACACTTCCTGCTCCGCCACCTGCCCGCCGAAGAACTCGACGAACTGGTGCGCTACGTTCGGGTCCAGACGCACGACAAGGGCGATTTCATCCTCCGTAAGTGGACCCCCGGCAGCGGTATGATGGCGGTGATCTCCGGCCGGGTGAAGATTTGCTCGGTGTCCGCCGACGGCAAGGAGATCGTTCTCAACATCGTACAGCCCGGGGAGATCCTCGGCGAGGTCGCGCTCCTCGACGAAGGGCACCGCAGCGCCGACGCCATTGCCCTCGAGCCAACCGAGTTGCTGGTCTTGGAGCGCCGCGAGTTCCTGCCCTTCTTGGAGCGGCACCCGCGCACCTGCATCAAGCTGCTCAAGGTTATGTGCCATCGGCTGCGCAATACCGACGAGCTCATCGAGGACACCTTGTTCCTCAATATGGAGGCCCGGCTGGCCAAGCGGCTGCTGCACTTGGCCGAGCTGTATGGCCGAGGACGGCCGCCGGGGGCCATCCCCGTCACCTTGAAGCTCTCCCAGCGCGAGATCGCTGCCCTCGTTGGGGTCACCCGGGAGCGCGTCAACAAGCAGCTGCGCGCCTGGCAGAGGCAGAACTGGATCACGCTCAAGCCCGGCGCCATCACCATCACCGATCCCGAGGCGTTGGCGAGCCTGGCCAAGCCGGCGTACTGAGGCCGGCACGCCGGGTCGCGGGCGTGGGCCGGCGCCGATTCCGCGTGATTAATACCGATGAGCGCATGTGGCGACACATGCGCTCGCAGGCCAAGCGCGACCGCGCGTCGCCGCTTA
>JBHICX010000069.1:0-9522 GCA_046759805.1 Kiloniellales bacterium
CGGTGGTCGCCGTATCGAGCCGTTGATCATGGATTCACCGCGCCGATTGGCGCGCCCCGCGCTTTTGATGTTTTTAACCCGCGGCGTCGCGCTGCAGCGGCGGCCGCGGGTCAAGACGGGACGGGAGTTCCTGCCGCCTAAGCCGGCCCCGTGACAGCCGGCACCGCCGGCCGGCCGCGGCGGCGTTGACAGGCCGGGTCGCGCTGTTACCTTGCCGAGGCGCCGCGTGGCGGCCGGCCGCGTCGGTTGGACACGAGAGAATGGCCGACTCCCTCGTCATCGCGTTGGCCCAGCTCAACCCCAAGATGGGCGAGCTCGAGGGCAACCTGCATAAGATCCTCGAGGTGCGCGATGAGGCCGCCAAGGGCGGCGCCGACCTGGTGGTGTATCCGGAACTGGTGGTCTGCGGCTATCCGCCGGAGGACCTGGTGCTGAAGCCGTTCTTTCAGGACCGGGTGGCGGAGGTCGTGCGCCGGCTGGCCGCGGCCAGCGAGGACGGCGGGCCGGCCATGCTGATCGGGGCGCCGTGGCGCGACGACGGCCGGCTCTACAATGCGGCGCTGATGCTCGACGGCGGCCGGCTGGCGGCGCGCTACAAGGTCGACCTGCCCAACTACAGCGTGTTCGACGAGCAACGGGTGTTCAGCGCCGGCCGGCTGCCGGGGCCGATCGACTTTCGCGGCGTGCGCCTCGGGGTCATGGTCTGCGAGGACATGTGGACGCCTGAGGTCAGCGAATGCCTGGGCGAGTCGGGCGCCGAGATCCTGGTGGTCCCGAACGGCTCGCCGTTCGAGGCCGACAAGATCGACCAGCGCATCCAGCTCGCGGTGGCGCGGATCACCGAGTCCGGCCTGCCGCTCATTTACGTCAATCAGGTCGGCGGCCAGGACGAGCTGGTGTTCGACGGCGGCTCGTTCGTGATCGGACGCGACCGCGCGCTTAAAGTCCAGCTGCGGCAATTCCGCGAGGCGGTCGAGCTGACCCGCTGGCGGCGCGATGCGGGCGACGGCTGGAGCTGCGCCGAGGCGGAGGTGGTCAAGCCGTACAATGGCCTCGAGGCGATCTATCAGGCGATGATGCTGGGCCTGCACGACTATGTGGAGAAGAACCGCTTCCCGGGCGTGGTCCTGGGCCTGTCCGGCGGCGTCGACTCGGGCCTGAGCGCCGCGGTCGCGGTCGACGCGCTCGGGTCCGAGCGGGTGCACTGCGTGATGATGCCGTCGCCGTTCACCAGCCAGGAGAGCCTGGAGGACGCGGCTGAGTGCGCATCCTTGGTTGGCGCACGCCTGGACACGGTCGAAATCGACGCCGCGATGCAGGCCTTCGAGGCCATGCTGAAGCCGTTGTTCGACGGGCGCCGGCCGGACACCACCGAGGAGAACATCCAGGCCCGGGTGCGCGGCGTCACGCTGATGGCAATCTCCAACAAGCTCGGCTTCATGGTGCTGTCGACCGGCAACAAGTCGGAGATGTCGGTCGGCTACGCCACGCTCTACGGCGACATGTGCGGCGGCTTCTCGGTGCTCAAGGACGTGTACAAGACCACCGTCTATGCGCTGGCCGGCTGGCGCAACCAACACGTACCGCAGGACGCGCAGGGCCCGCGCGGCCGGGCGATCCCCGAGCGCATCCTGACCAAGGCGCCGTCGGCGGAGCTGAAGCCGGACCAGACCGACCAGGACAGCCTGCCGCCTTACGATGAGCTGGACGACATCCTGAAATGCCTGATCGAGGGCGAGCTGGCGGTCGCCGACATCGTCGCCCGCGGTCACGACCAGGCGCTGGTGCAGCGGGTCTGGCGGATGCTCGACCGGGCCGAGTACAAGCGTCGCCAGGCGCCGCCGGGGGTCAAGATCACCGCCCGCGCGTTCGGCCGCGACCGCCGCTACCCGATCACCAACGGCTTCGTCGACCTGGCCTGAAAGGCGCCGGCGTGGACCGGCAACCAATAATCTGTTACCCCTGATTCCGTGTTGAAAATCGCATAAGATCAAAGGGGTAACGGGGCCCCATGCCGCTTCGTCTCTACAACACGCTGAGCCGCCGGAAGGAGCGGTTCGAGCCGCTCGACTCGAAGCGCGTGCGCATGTATGTGTGCGGCCCCACGGTCTATGACCTGCCTCATATCGGCAACGCCCGGCCGATCGTCGTATTCGACGTTCTGTATCGGCTGTTGCGCCGGCTCTATGGCGAGGGCCATGTCGCCTACGTGCGCAACATCACCGACGTGGACGACAAGATCAACGCCGCCGCCCAGGAGAGAGGGGTGAGCATCCACGAGCTCACAGAGCAGACCACTCGGGCCTTCCACGACGACGTGGGTCGACTGGGCGCGCTCGCGCCCGACGCCGAGCCGCGCGCCACCGAGCACATCCCGGAGATGATCGAGCTGGTGGAACGGCTGCTCGCCACCGGCCACGCCTACGAGGCCGAAGGCCACGTGCTGTTTCACGTGCCGTCGATGGCGGACTACGGCCGGCTGTCTCGGCACAACCGGGACGACCTGATCGCCGGCGCCCGGGTCGAGGTGGCCCCTTACAAGAAGGACCCGACCGACTTCGTGCTATGGAAACCCTCGACCCCCGAGCTTCCGGGCTGGGACAGCCCCTGGGGCCGCGGCCGGCCGGGCTGGCACCTGGAATGCTCGGCCATGAGCGAGAAGCTTCTGGGGGCGCCGTTCGACATCCACGGCGGCGGCCAGGATCTGATCTTCCCGCACCACGAGAACGAGATCGCCCAGTCCTGCTCGGCCCACCCGGACCAGGGCTTCGCCAACTTCTGGGTGCACAACGGCTACGTCCAGGTCGAGGGCGAGAAGATGGCGAAGTCGCTCGGCAACGTCGTCACCCTGCGGGAGCTCCTGGGGAAGGCGGATGCAAGCGAGTCGGAGAAGAAACGCGCCGGCGAGACTATCCGTTATGCGCTCTTGTTAACTCACTATCGCCAGCCGCTCGACTTTACCCGGGCCGGCCTCACGCAAGCGGAAGACAAGCTCCGCGGGTTGTACCGGGCGCTGCTCGATACACAGAAAATCGACGTTGAGCCGGCTACCAAGGTTCCGCTTCCAGTCATGGCCGCCCTCAAGGATGATTTGAACACGTGGGAGGCCATCAGACATCTGCACGAATTGGCGACCGAATTGAACAAGGCCCGGCGCCGAAGTAAACAAGTCGAGATGAAGCGTTCGCTCTTGGCCGCAGGCGAAGTCCTTGGGTTCCTTCAGCAAGACCCGGAGGCCTGGTTTCAGAGAGTAGTCATCAGGCCTGGCACTGGACAGATCACAATAGTGGGCTTTGCACCCACCGTGGTGGTGACGCCGCAGGAGAAAGAAAAGATCAAGCAACTAGTCGAGCAACGAGCGGCGTATCGTAAGGCGCGGAAATTTGCGGAGGCGGATCGAATTCGTGACGAGCTGAAATCCCGCGGTGTCGTTACCTTGGAGGACCGACCGGACCCCACCTCCGACCGAGAGCTGATGGAATGAGCAACGACGACCGCCTCTACCTGTTCGACACCACCTTGCGCGACGGGGCGCAGACCCAGGGCGTGGACTTCTCGGTCAGCGACAAGACCCGCATCGCCGAGGCGCTGGATGATTTGGGCCTGGACTATATCGAGGGCGGCTGGCCGGGCGCCAACCCCACCGACGACGCCTTCTTCGCCGCCCCGCCCAGGCTCGCTAACGCCACGCTCACCGCTTTCGGCATGACCCGGCGGCCGGGACGCAGCGCCGGCAACGACCCGGGGCTGGCGGCGCTTCTGTCCAGCCCGGCCAAGGCGGTGTGCCTGGTCGGCAAGAGCTGGGACTTCCACGTCGACGTGGCGCTCGGCATCGACCGGGCCGAGAACCTGGCGATGGTCGCCGACAGCGTCGCCTATGCCGCTACCCGGGTGGCGCAAGTCATATACGACGCCGAGCACTTCTTCGACGGCTACAAGGCCAACCCCGACTACGCGCTGGCCTGTCTCAAGGCCGCCCATGACGCCGGCGCCCGCTGGGTGGTGCTGTGCGACACCAACGGCGGCACGCTCCCGCACGAGGTCGAGGCGATCACCGCCGCGGTGTTGCGCCACATCCCCGGCGAGCGCCTCGGCATCCACACCCACAACGACACCGAGAACGCCATCGCCAACACCCTGGCCGCGGTGCGCGCCGGCGCGCGCCAGGTGCAGGGCACGATAAACGGGCTGGGCGAGCGCTGCGGCAATGCCAACCTGATCTCGCTCATACCCACCTTGATGCTGAAGCCCGAGTTCCACGAGCTGGAGATCGGCGTCGACCAATCGGGCCTGGCGCGGCTGACGCATGTGTCGCGGCTCTTGGACGAGCTGTTGAACCGGACCCCGAACCGGCACGCGGCTTACGTCGGCGACGCCGCGTTTGCCCACAAGGGCGGGCTGCACGTCTCGGCGGTGGAGAGGGACCCCCGCACCCACGAGCACGTGGCGCCGGAGCTGGTCGGGAACCGCCGCCACGTCGTGGTGTCGGACCAGGCGGGACGCTCCAACATCCTGGCGCGGCTGCGCGAGATCGGGCTCGAGGTCGAGGCGGACGACCCGAAGGTCGCACGTCTGGTCGAGGCGGTGAAAGCGAAGGAATACGAGGGCTATGCCTATGACGGCGCCGAGGCGAGCTTCGAGCTCATGGCCCGGCGGGCGCTGGGCCAGGTGCCGGAGTTCTATCGCCTCGACAGCTTCCGGGTCGAGGTCGAGCGCCGGTTCAACGCCAAGGGCCAGGAGATCACCGTGAGCCAGGCGGTGATCAAGCTTTCGGTGGACGGCGAGCCGTCGATGCAGGTGGCCGAGGGCATCGGCCCGGTGCACGCCCTCGACGCTGCCTTGCGCCAGGCGCTCACCGGCGTCTATCCGGCGCTCGATGAGATGCGGCTGGTAGATTACAAGGTGCGCATCCTGACGCCTGAGGACGGCACCAAGGCGATTACCCGGGTGATGATCGAATCGGCCGACAGCCAAGGCCAGCGCTGGTTCACCGTGGGCATTTCCGCCAATATCATCGATGCCTCCTATCGGGCGCTCGCCGACGCCATCACCTACAAGCTGTTCCGCGACCGGGGTGGCGCCTGAGCCGCGGCGGCGGGCGGCGCGCATGGCCGGCACCGACGCCACCAAAGAGCCCATTCGCGGCGGGCCGGCGGTGGTGCTGGTCGACACCCAGCTGGGCCAGAACGTCGGCACCGCGGCCCGGGCCATGCTCAATTGCGGGCTCGACGATCTGCGCCTGGTGCGGCCGCGCGACGGCTGGCCGAATCCGTGGGCCGAGAAGGCGGCGTCCGGCGCCGGCGTGGTGCTGGAGCGGGCCCGGGTGTTCGAGACCACCCGGGCGGCGGTGGCCGATTTGTGCCACTTGTACGCGGCCACCACGCGCCGGCGCGACATGGTGAAGCCGGTCATGACCCCGCATCGGGCGGCGGCGGAGATGCGCCGGTTCGTGGCCGCCGGCGAGGCCTGCGGTATCATGTTCGGGCCCGAACGCTCGGGCTTGGTCAACGACGACGTGGCGATGGCCGACGCGGTGGTGGAGGTGCCGCTCAATCCTGCCTTCGCGTCCTTGAACCTGGCGCAGGCGGTGTTGATCCTCGGCTACGAGTGGTACCAGTCCGGCGATCGGACGCCGGAGCGGGTGCCGAGTCGGGGCCAGGGGCGGGCGGCGACCAAGGCCGAGCTCGCCAACTTCCTCGAACGTCTGGAGGGCGAGCTCGACGCTTGCGGCTTCCTGCACCTGCCGGAGATGCGGCCCACCATGGTCCGCAACATCCGCAACATCTTCCAGCGCGCCGGGCTCAGGGACCGGGAGGTGCGGACGCTGCATGGCATTCTCTCCGGGCTCATCAAGGGCCGGAGCGGCGACGGCTGAACCGACGCTTGCCGGTTTGACAGCTGAATGCGCGTGGCTATAGTACGCGCCGGTTGCCGGACCGGGGGCTTGTCGCCTCAGTCCGGCGCCGTCACTTGGATGGGATGGATGAGCAAGAGACGGGCGTCCAAGTACAAGATCGACCGGCGCCTCGGCATCAACCTGTGGGGCCGACCCAAGTCGCCGGTCAATCGGCGTGACTACGGGCCGGGAGAGCATGGCCAGCGGCGCCGCAAGCCGTCCGACTTCGGCGTGCAGCTGAAGGCCAAGCAGAAGCTCAAGGGCTATTACGGCAACATCGGCGAGCGCAAGTTCCAGCGCTATTACCGGGAAGCGGTGCGGGGCCGGGGTGATACCGGCGAGAACCTGGTGGCCCTGTTGGAGCGCCGGCTGGACGCGGTGGTCTACCGGGCCAAGTTCGTCCCCACCGTGTTCGCGGCGCGGCAGTTCGTGAACCACGGCCACGTCATGGTGAACGGCCGACGGGTGACCATCCCGTCCTATCAGGTGCGCGACGAGGACGTGATCGAGCTGAAGCAGGCCTCGCGGGAGCTGCCGCTGGTCCTGGAGGCGATCGAGTCGCCGGAGCGCGACGTGCCGGACTACATCCGGGTCGACCACAACAAGATGCAAGCCACCTTCGTGCGGGCGCCGAAGATCGCCGACGTTCCCTACCCGGTGCAGATGGAACCCAACCTGGTGATCGAGTTCTACTCGCGCTAGGCCTTTCACCCCCAAAACGCAACGACACAAAGCAATTCAACGGCACCTTCGTGTCTTGCCGTCTTGCGGGTGGCGGAAGCGGTCACCCTTCGGCCAGCCCATGCAGGAGTTGCTCGACCAGGGAGTGGGCAAACGCCTGGTCCGGTGGTGCCGGGCCGAGCAACAGGCGGAACCACACGGCGCCGGCGATCGTGTCGACGGCAAGATCGAGATCGACGTGCGGGCGCAGCTCACCCCGCGTGATTCCCCGTTCCAGTACTCGCCGGAGCGGTCCGCTGCGCTGCAGAACGATCTGCTTGCCAAAGCCGTCGGCCACCTCGGGGTCGCATTGGGCCTCGGCGATGAGGCCGCCCAACACCGCCTTCGCCGGCATCTCGGCATAGGCGCGGAGGACGCGCCCGAGGATCTCCTCGAGGTCGCCGGCGACGGACCCGGTATCCACGGCGAGCGCCGGGCGCGGCGCCAACGACCGGTACAGCTCCATGAAAAGCGCCGCCTTGGACGGCCACCAGCGGTAGACCGTCTGCTTGCCGGCCCCGGCCAGCCGGGCAATGGCCTCGATGGTGGTCCGGTTGTAGCCTTGCTCGGCGACCAGCCGCGCCGCGGCGCGCAGGATGGCTTCGTGGGTTTTCCCGCTGCGCCGCCGCCGGGTGGCGCGGTGCGGCCGGGTCGTCGACGGGCGCGGATGGTCCATGGAGCAATATTAATACGAGACGTATCGTCTCGCAATAGATCAGAGAAGGGACCTTCGGGGCCCAGGCTTCGGATGGCTTTGGGTGGCGATCCGTGCTACCTTTGCGCCGATCGAATACGGCGAATGGGAGGGCCTCATCATGGCTATCAGACGTTGTTTCGCCGCCATCGCGGTGCTCATCGCGGTGCCGTTGGCGGGCGCCGAGGCCGCGCCGCAGATGCTTGGTGTGGTGGCGGGTGCCGAGCCGAAGCCGCTACATTGCGCCGACGGCACCTGTACCGTGGAGTTCAGCGCCTTCTGCCTGCAGCGTGAGCGCGACGTGCCGGCCTGGGGGACCGTCTATACGGTGCTCGAGCCGGCCAAGATCGAGCTGGTGGCGAAGCTGGCGGACGACAATGAGATTCGCCTGCCGGTCGGCGACATCGCCCGCATCACCAGCGCTCGCGGCCATTGGGCGGTGACCGTCGCCCTGCCCGAGGCGGTGGTGCGGGGGCTTGACGCAAGTGAAGTCGGGATCTCGGTCGGCGAGCTGGTGTCGCTGGTGCCGGAGCCGGTGGCCGGCGACCCCAACCCGCTGAGCCAGGACGAGATCGCCTTCGTCGCCGACGCCTTGCGCGCCGCCGCCAGTCCCTTCGTCGACGGCGATGAACCGGAGGCGGTGGCCGCCGGCGTGGTGAACGACCTGATCAACGCCCTTCCGAGCGCCAACTTGGCCGGGTCGGCCGCGCGCCACGAGTTGTGGGGGCACACCTTCGGCACCACGCGGCCCAAGGGCGACGACGAAACCGGTGTCGGGCGCGCGGCGGCGTTCTACGACCTGTGCCAGGGAACCGTGGCGCCGGGCGATGACGCCAACATGCGCCGATGCCTCGAGATCGGCCATGATGGCTTCATGAGCGAGATCAACCAGCGGTACTGGAACCTGGTCGACGCCGGCGTCTAGCGGCGCCGGCCGACGACCACGCCGAGGGCCGCCGACGTGCCGCCCAGCGTCTTCGTCTCGCACGGGCCCCCGACCATGGTCGTGGACGATGTTCCGGTGCGCGGCTTTCTCGGCGATCTCGGTCGCAGGCTTGATCGTCCGACCGCGGTGCTTTGCGTGTCGGCGCACTGGGACACCGCAGCGCCGCGGCTCGGCGGCGCCGACCGGCCGGAGACCATCCACGACTTCTATGGCTTCCCGGCGGAGCTCTATCGCCTGCGCTACCCGGCGCCGGGGGCGCCGGAGGTGGCGGCGCGGGCGCTGGCCCTGTTGCGCGACGCCGGCATCGACGCCGGGCTCGACCCGGCGCGGGGGCTCGATCACGGCGCCTGGGAACCGCTCATGCTCATGTACCCTGAGGCCGACGTGCCGGTGACCCAGGTTTCGATCCAGAGCGCCGCAGGCGCCGCGGCCCATCTGGCCCTCGGCCGGACGCTGGCGCCGTTGCGCCGCGACGGTGTGCTGGTGTTGGCGAGCGGCACGGCGGTGCACAACCTGGCGCGGTTCCGCGACGACCAGGACAGCGTCGCCGATTGGGCCAGGCGCTTCGACGACTGGCTGGCAAGCCGGGTCGAGGCGGGCGCGGTCGACGATCTGGTGCATTACCGGGAGCAGGCGCCGGACGCCACGATGGCGCATCCGACCGAGGACCACTTCCTGCCGTTCCTGGTGGCGCTGGGCGCCGGCGGCAGCGGGGCGCGCGGCCGCGCGCTGCACCGCAGCTTTGCCTATGGCAGCCTTTCCATGGCGGCCTACGCCTTCGAGGCGGGCTAGGTCATGCACTCATAATAGGGCGCTGTCAGTTGCGATGTCCGCTCGTGGCTGAATTTTTGTCATCCAAGGTGACGGGTCCATACTTCCGGGTGTAGCCAGGAAGAGACATCCACACTGCGCCGTTAGACTCCGCCACCCGCCTTCCCTAAACTGCGATCCGTAACGAATACGAAGCCGGGACACACCCGTGGCGCGCGAGGGAATCGAACGTAGGCTTGCCGCCATCCTAAGTGCGGATGTCGTTGGCTACAGCCGCCTGATGAGCGACGACGAGGCGGGCACGGTTGCCCGGCTCAAGGCGCACCGCGTAGAGTTTGTCGAGCCCACAATTGCCGAGTATCAAGGCCGGATCGTCAAGCTGATGGGCGACGGAGCCCTTGTCGAGTTCCCGAGTGTAGTCGACGCGGTCGAGTGCGCGATCGCGGTCCAGCGCGGCATGGCCAAGCGTAACGCCGACGAGCCCGAGGACCGGCG
>JBHICX010000070.1:0-9513 GCA_046759805.1 Kiloniellales bacterium
GGTCTCGGCCACCACGCGCCCCAAGCGGCCGGGAGAGGTCGCCGGGCGCGACTACCACTTCGTCGACCTCACCCGGTTCAACTTGATGATGAACCGCGGCCAGCTTCTGGAGTACGCCAAGGTCTTCGACCACTATTACGGCACCCTCCGCGAACCGGTAGAGAAGGCGCTCGGCGAGGGCCGCGACATGTTGTTCGACATCGACTGGCAGGGCACCCAGCAACTGGCCGAGAGCGCCCGAGACGACGTGGTGAGCGTGTTCATCCTGCCGCCGTCGACCCGCGAGTTGGAGCGCCGGCTGAGAACCCGCGCCCAGGACAGCGACGAGGTGGTGGCGCGGCGCATGACCCAGGCGGCCCAAGAGATGAGCCACTACCGGGAGTACGACTACATCATCGTCAACCGGGAGGTGGAGCACAGCGCCGACCGCGTGCACGCCATCCTCACCGCCGAGCGCCTGCGCCGGGACCGGCAGCGCGGCCTGGGTGAGTTCGTGAAGGGGCTGCGCGCCGGGCAATAGCGCGTCGGACGTCATCCCGCCGGCTGCGCCGCCTGCAGCGCCCGGGCCACGGCGCAGAACTGGGCGATATCGAGTGTCTCGGCGCGGGCGGTGGGGTCGACGCCGGCGTCGGCGATGAGGCGGGCGGCGTCGACGCCCAGGCCCTTGAGGCTCGAGCGCAGCATCTTGCGCCGCTGGCCGAAGGCGGCGGCGGTCACCCGCTCCAGCGCCGGTTTTGGCGCCGGATGGAGCGGCGCCGGCCGGGGCGTCAGGCCGATGAGCGTCGAGGCCACCTTGGGCGGCGGCGTGAACGCCCGCGGCGGCAGATGGAACAGCAGGCGCACCTGGCACAGCCACTGGGTGATCACGCTGAGCCGCCCATAGGCCGGCGAGCGGGGCGCGGCGACCAGCCGTTCGGCCACCTCGCGCTGGAACATGAGGGTCAGGCTGCGATAGGCGCCCACCTGATCGAGCCAGCGCAACAGCAGCGCCGTGGCCACGTTGTACGGCAGACTGGCGACAATCTTGCGCGGCGCCGGGCACAACCCTGCGGCGTCGATCCTCAACGCGTCGCCGGCGACGATCCTGAGCCGCTCCGGGTAGGCCGCGGCCAGTTCGTCGAGCGCAGCCAGGCAGCGCCGGTCGCGCTCGATGGCCACCACCCGGGCAGCGCCGGCCGCCAGCAGCGCCCGCGTCAACCCGCCGGGCCCCGGTCCGACCTCGATCACCTGCACCCCCGCGAGGGACCCCGCCGCCCGGGCGATCCGCGCCGTCGCGTTGCCGTCGAGCAGGAAGTGCTGGCCCAGCGAATGCTTGGCGCTGAGGCGGTGGCGGGCGATCACCTGGCGCAGCGGCGGCAGCGGCGGCGCGGGCTCGGGCAAGGGCCGGCTCAGCCGCGAGCCCGGCGCCGGGCGGCGTGCGTCCGGCGTCGGCGAGCGATGTCGCCGGCCATGCGCAGCGCCGCCAACAGGCTGGTCGGGTCGGCGACCCCCTTGCCGGCGATGTCCAGCGCCGTGCCGTGATCGGGCGAGGTGCGCACGAACGGGAGCCCAAGGGTGGTGTTGACCGCGCCCCGGAAGTCGATGGTCTTGAGCGGAAGCAGCGCCTGGTCGTGATACATGCACAACACCGCGTCGTAAGCTTGGCGGGCCCGCGCATGGAACAGGCTGTCGGCCGGCGCCGGTCCGGTAACGTCGAGCCCCAGGGCCTTGAGCGCCGCCACCGCCGGCTCGATGATCAGGGTCTCCTCGCGCCCGAGCGTACCGTCCTCCCCGGCGTGGGGGTTGAGCCCGGCGACGGCGAGGCGCGGGGCCTCGATGCCGAAGTCCTCCCTGAGCGCCGCCGCGGTGATCCGCCCGCGGCTGACGATGAGCTCGGTGCTCAACGACTCGATGGCCTGGCGCAGCGGCAGATGGACGGTAACCGGCACCACCTTGAGGGCGCGACAGGCCAGCATCATGACCGGCGGCTCATTGGCCCCCGCCAGCTCGGCCAGGAACTCGGTGTGGCCGGGATGGTGGAAACCGGCCTCATACAGGTGCCTCTTGTGCACCGGGTTGGTGACCACCGCCAGGGCACGGCCGGCCCGGACCAGCTCGACCGCGCGCCGGATCGAGTCGATCACCGGCGGCGCGTTCAGGGGCTCGAGCCGGCCCGCCGTGACCGGGACGGCGAGCGGCTGCGGCAACACCGGTAGCGCCTCGGGAAATACCGCCGGCGCAAGCTCGGGGCCGTCGATGGCCGCCACCGGCACGGCAAGCCCCAGACGGCGGGCCAGGCGCCGGAGCGCCGCGGCGTCGGCGATGACGAAGAACGGCGGAATCGCGCGCGTGCGCCCGAGCCAGGCCTTGAGCGTGAGCTCGCCCCCGATTCCCGCCGGCTCTCCCATGGTGAGAGCCAGTGGCGGCGGGGCCGGACGGCTCATACCCTCAGGTCCACGAACGCCTGATTGCGCAGATCGCGCATGTAGCGGCGCGCCAGCAATTCGATCCGTTGTTGCATGAGCTGCCGCTTCACCTCCTCTGGCGACGGCAGCTTCGAGGGCGGGTCCTCACGGGCGCACAGCATGAACAGCAGCAGCCCGGCCTCGGTCCTGATCGGCTTGCTCACCTGGTTGATGTCGAGCCCAAGCACGACCTCGGCCAGCTCGGGCGGCAGATCGCCCACCTTAACCTCGCCCAGACCGCCCGACATCGCCCCGCCGGACATCTTGGCAAGCCGGTTGAAGTCATCACAGCCCACGGCGGTCGTGGCAATGGTGTTCGCCAGGCTCATCTGTGCCGTGACGTCGGCCTCGGAGGCATCCTTTTCCAGCGCCAGCGCGATTTGGCTCAATTTCACCTTGGTTTCCGTCAGCGGCGCGGCAAGCGGGTCGCGCCGGCTCGACAGCAACAGGATGTGGTAGCCGCCGAAGCTGCGAATCGGCGGGCTGATCGATCCGGGCTTCATCTTCTTCAGCGCCTTGTCGAGTGCCTCGTCCAGCTGGCCCTGTTGAACCCAGCCCAGGTCGCCGCCGACCGCGGCGCTGGCGCTTTGCGAGAACTGCCGGGCCAGGGCCGCAAAGCGGGCGCCGCCGCGAAGCTGTTCGATCAGCCGGTGCGCCAACTGCAGGACCTCGTCCTCCTGCTCCGGCGAGTCGACCGAGATGAAGATCTCGGCCACCTTCATCAACGGCGTCCCCTTGTTCGCCTGCATCCGGGCCAGCGCCTCCTCGACCTCGTCGTCGCCGATCTCCACGCGCGGTCTTATCTTGCGGTACACCAGCTTTTGCCAGGCGATGGTCGAGCGGATCTGCGCCTCGAGGGTGAAGCTTTCGACGCCGCGCTCGGCGAGGAACACGTCGAGACCGCCCGCCGGCACGTTGTTCTGCTTCTCGATGCTGGCAATCGCGCCGGCCAGGTCGCGCTCGGTGACCCGGATGTTCAAGCGCTTCGCCTCCTGCAGCCTGAGCCGTTCGTCGATCAGGCCGCGCAGCACCTGGTCCTTGAGCCGCGTGCGGGTCTCCAGGGTGTCCGGGAGGCCAGAGGACTCCACGGTGAACTTGATCCGCGCCTCCAGGTCGAACACGGAAATGACTTCGTCGTTGACAATGGCGGCGATGCCCAGCACGTCCTGCGCCTGTGCCGCGGGCACCAGGGCGGCGGCCGACAGCAGGCCGCCAAGAAACCCGGCAGCGAGCCTGGAGCGCCCTCGCTCGGCCCGAAGGCGACGGCAGCCGTGTCTTGATTGTCGCGACACCCGCGGCGTTCCTCCCGTCACAACGCCTGGACCGACGATTCCGGGTCGCCTGCTATACCAGCTTACAGACCGGCCTTGACCTCGCCGAGATGTTTAAAGGTGAGTCGGCCGAAGAACGCGTCGCCGGCCTCCACCTCCCGGTCCCGGGTGAAACTACGGTTCCAGCTCAGGTCGAGGCGGAAGCATTCGTCCTGGTAGACCAGGCCGGCGCCGTAATTGAGCCAGCCGCCCTGCGATCTCAGGTCGCGCCGCATGTTGCCGCTGAACGTCCAGTAGTCGGTGCCGAGCGTGGTGGATAGTCCCCCGCTCAGCTCCTCGCGTTCGCCGAAGGCCTCGGTGTCGATCTCGCTCGTATTGATGGCGTCGATGAAGATGTAGTTCGCGGAGACGTTGAACACCCCGGGGCCGGCGGACATCGTGACCTCGTTGCGCCGCACGCCCAGGTCACCCTTGTCGAGGCGGAAACGGTTCACCAGGTCGAACCACGAGTGCGGGGCGATCTCGAGGCGGCCGACATAGTCTGAACTATGGCCCTCCAGACCCGAGCCCACCGGGAACAGGTCATCGGCGCGCCGGCGCAGGCTTTGGCCGAGAAAGGCGCTCGCGAATCCGCCGCTGTCGTGATAGACGCCGAACCGGGCCCCATACACCCCGCGCACTCCCCCCTCGACTCGGTCGATGCCGGTGAACCGGTTGGCGCTGAACAGGTTGGTGTCGTCGAACTCCAGGTCCTGGCTGTCCTCGTTGGGGATCATGCTGTCGTTCTTGCCGTTGGGGGCGATGAACACGGCCGCCATCGGCTCGATATAGTTTTGGAAGCTGCTGCCGTGACGCACCAGCGGGTAGCTCCACTCGGCGCCGAGTTGCGGAAACAACCGCCCGGTGAACCCGGACTGCTCGCCCTGACCGGTGGGGTCCGGCACCTCGCTGACGTGATAGGCGTCGCTCTGCAGGGTGGCGGATAGCCGGTAGCGGTCCCCGAACGGCGACGTGTAGGGGAGGTGCCATCCCAACTTGGTCGACAGCCGCCGGCTGTCCGAACCTTGCTTGCGGCGCAGGTTGAACAGGTTGGCGTCGACCTGCCAACGCCCGCCGAAGCTCGTCGGTTGGCCGACATGCTGGTACTCCACGACCGGCAGCACCTCCGGCGCGCGGGCGCTCACGTCATCGTCGGCCAACCCTTGGAACTGGTACAGGTTGACGGCTGTATAGTCGCGCTGGCGGAACCCTTCCAGGAACACGTTGTTGGTCAGGGTCTGCCGGTCCGAGAGGCCGTAACGTCTGAGGTAGGTGCGATCCGTCGCGCGCTGAACGTCGAATCCGGTGCGCCAGGTGTCGTTGATGTCGAAGCGGCCGTGGCCGAAGATATGGCCGCGCAATCGGTTCTCGCGACGCAGGTCGCCGATCTCCTCGCGGTCGGCGACGGTCACGCTGCCCGCCATCGTGAACTCGCCGAAGTTCATGCGTTGGCGATACTCGAAGGCCCCGACCGGGCCCTGTATGGTGGTGTAGATCGGGATGAAGGTGACGTCCTTGTCCTTGGAGATGACCCAGTAATAGGGCAGGACCGCCTTGAAGCCGACGTTGTTGTCGACCGAGAAATCGGGGACGAGGAGGCCGCTCTTGCGCTTCACCGTCGGGTCGGGATGTTCGAAATACGGCGTGTAGGCCACCGGCACGCCCCACATTTCCAGCCGGGCATGCTGATAGCGGATCTCTTTTGCCTCCTGGTCGTGGGTCACCTCGGCGGCCTTCAACTGCCATAGCAGTGCCTCCTCCGGGTGGTCCTCGCACGGCTTGCAGGGGGAGTAGACCGCCTTGGTCATGCGCGTAATGTTTCCGCCGCTACGCCGTGCACCACCGGCGGCCAAGCGCGAGTCGTCGGTAAGCAACACGCGAATGCCCCGCACGAAGCCCTCTTTGAGGTCGTCCCGGAGCTCCGCATAATCCGCGAAAATGACCTCGCCGGAGGGCTCGGTCAGCGACACGTTGCCCGAGGCGATCACGGTATTTTCGCGTTGATTATAGGTCACGGTGTCGGCGAGCAGGATGCGCCCGGCCTGCTCGATCTCCACGTGGCCCTTGGCGACTACGACGTCCAGTTTCTGGTCGTAAGTGATCTCGTCGGCGCTTATGAGGGCCGGCTGTTCCGCCGACGGTTGCTCGGCCGCCTCAGGCGCGCCGGCCGCAAGCCCCGTCAGCACGAGAAGGAGTAGCGCCAAGGTGCCCTGAAGCCTGCGCACGACTCGCTATCCGTCCTCCAGATGCAACAGCGTGGTGACCCCCAGCAGCATGCTCACGCCGGCCGGCGTCCAGGCGGCAAGCACCACCGGAATGCTGGCCGAGAGGCCCAGCGCGAACACCATGTTGGTCAGGAAGTAGAGCATGAAACCGGCGCCCACCCCGCCGATGACCAGGAGCACGGTGCCGCCGCGGCGCGCCGGTCTGAGCGAGAAGCTGGCGGCGATCAGAACCATGGCGCACAACAGCGCCGGCATCGCCAACAAGGCGTGCCAGTGCAGGCGGTGCCGGTGGGCGGTGAAACCGGCCGCCTCCAGCGACCGGATGAACGCCGGAATCTCCCAGAACGACATGGTCTCAGGCGAGGCGAAGCTGTCCTGGATGCGCTCCAGGGTCAGCTCGGTGGGCAAACGGTAGGTAGCGATGCGTTGCGGAGGCTTCTGCGGCTCGGAGAAGGCGGCCGAGCGAAGCTGCCAATAGCCGTCCTGCAAGGTGGCGTTGGCGGCGTCCAGCCGGCCGACGAACTGGTCGCTGCCCTGATAGAGGAAGACGATCACGTCGTCGAGGCGCATCTCCTCCTTGGCCACCCGCCTGGCGTGGATCACCGCCTGTCCGTCCTCGCCGCCCTGGCGCAGCCAGATGCCGCTCGGCTTGATCGCCAGCAGATTGGTGCGGCCCTTGAAATAGACGCTTTCCATGCGCTCGAATCGGGACACCAGCACCGAGGCGAGCGGGTTGATCACGGTGACCTGAAAGGCGCCGACTAGCACCACAATGGAGATCGCCGGCAACAGGAACTGCCACACCGATATCCCGGCCGCGCGGGCCACCGCCAGCTCGTTCGACCTGGTCAGGCGCCAGAACGACAACAGCGAGCCGAACAGCACGGCGAACGGCAGCACCTTCTCGACCAGCAGCGGCGTCCGCAACAGCGCCATCTGAATGACGATCGAGACATCGACCGCGTGCTTGCCCTGAGCGCGCCGCGTCAGCTCCACCAGGTCGAACACGAAGGTGATGGCCAGCAGGGCGCCCAGCATGCCAATGAGCCACAACAGGAACTGGCGGGCAAAATACGCATAGAGCGTCGTCGACATGCGCATGGGCGGATCCTTCAGCCCACGGCCAGCGCATCGGCCGGCGGCATCTGCCGGCTTCGCCTCGGCCGCCGGCGCAGGAAGTACACGCACCCGAACATCGGTAGCACCGCGACCAAGTACATGACGGGCACCGCCTCCGAGTACTTCGCCGCCAGGTTGTGCAGGCCGAGGCCGGCCGCCTGCGCCAGCGTGGTGATCAGGATCGCCAGCAGCACGCGGTTGGTCTGGCCGCGGCGGTCGACGTCGCCATGCAGGAGGCAGGCCAGCGCGATCAAGGTCACGGTGATGGCGAACAAAGGTCCGATCACACGCTGATGGCCCTCTGCCTTGATCTGCTTGGCGTACTGGCGGTCGGCCAGGGAATCGTCCGGGTAGAACAGGTGGTTGATGAAGCGTTCCCGGGGCTCGTGCCAGCGGGTGTCGTTGGCGGCACGCTTCAGGTCGACCTCGAGAGTCTGACGGTCGAAGTACAGCCATGAAACGTAGTTGGTCTTGGGGTCGATCTCCTGCCGGTTGCCCTGGAGCAACACCACCCGCGGGCTAGCCTCGGTGCTAATGAGCGCTCCGCTCTCTGCCATGTAGGTGACCGGCTTCTCCGGATCGCGGCTGTCATGCACCAGGATGCCGACAAGGCTGCCGCTGCGACTGCGTTCTCGGACGAATACGGTGAAGCCGTCGGTCAAGTCCTGGAACGTGCCCTCGCGCAGCACCAGGCTGTAGTACTCGTTGCGGATGTCGGTGTAGAGGTTCTTGAAGGCCCGGTAGGACACCGGCAGGAGGTACAAGTTGAGCGCGTAGAGGACCGCCATCGCCGCGAACGCCACCATGAGCGCCGGCCTGACCAGCGCCCCCTGGCCCAGGCCGACCGCCCGCATCACCACCAGCTCCCTATCGTTCATCAGCTTGTTGTAGGTAAAAAGCACGGCGCAAAACAACGCGATCGGGAGCACGATGGTGAGGAACCGCGGCAACAGCAGCAACGCCAGATACATGAAGGTCGCAACCGGCAGTCCCTTGTTGACGATCAGGTCTACGAAGCGCAGCGACTGGGACAACCAGATGGCCAAGGTCAGGCCCACGGTCACAAATATAAGCATACCCGCGACCTGACCTACTATATATCGTGTTATGCGGCGCATTGGACGGGATTATAAAGATATCCAAGTATAAAGCCAGAGGTTCTTGTAAGTAGTGCCTCATTTAGTCTTTAGGTGTTGCGAGAGAATCACGAAAGCTGAACGCCGGCAGTTTGATCTTGAGGGCAGGAATCCGCGGGACTAAGCTTGCGCGCCCTTTCCCGAAAGCCTGGAAGTCTGTTTTGGATCGTCCGACATGCCCGAGACTCCGTGCCCATGAGTGCGATGCCGAGCGCGCCGGCGACGGGCTCGCCGCAAGCTCGGTCGCGGCGCCGCCACGACAGTGTCGGCCTTTTGCGCCGCATCGCCCTGGGGGCCGGTGGTTGTACATTACCATAGGGCGTGCCGTCGATGCTGTTTCATAGCCAGGTCTTCCTGCTTCTATTCCTGCCGCCGACCCTGGCCGGCTATTACGCCGCCGCCTCGCGACCGCGGTTGCGGCGCTGGCTGCTGGTCGTCGCCTCGCTCCTGTTCTATGGCTACTGGGAGATTCGGCTGGTGCCGCTGCTGGTGGGCTCGGTCGTCGGCAACTGGCTGGTGGCCTATCTGGCCACCCGGCCGCAGGCCGGCATCGAGTGGCGACACCGGTTGCCGTGGCTGGGCGTGGCGCTCAACTTGGCCGTCCTGGGCGTCTTCAAGTACGCCGATTTCTTCGCCGACAGCCTCGGCATGCTGTTCGGCGTCACTCACGATCCCTGGAACATCATCCTGCCGCTCGGCATCAGCTTCTTCACCTTTCAGCAGATCTCCTATCTGGTCGACCTCAGGCGCGGCGAGGCCCCGGTCTACGACTTCCTGGACTACGCGGTCTACGTCACCTTCTTTCCGCAGCTCATCGCCGGGCCTATCGTCCGCCACCACGAGATCATCCACCAGTACCGCGAGGACCCGTGGCGCCCGGGCCTGGCCCAGCGCCTGTCGCAGGGGCTTACGCTGTTGGTCATGGGACTGTTCAAGAAGGTGGTCCTGGCCGATGGGCTGGCGCTCATCGCCGACCCGATTTTCGCGCGCGCCGCCGGCGTCGCCTCGGGGCTGGGTGAGCTGCCGCTCAGCTTCGCCGAGGGCTGGCTGGCGGCGCTCTGTTTCACCTTCCAGCTCTATTTCGACTTCTCCGGCTATACCGATATGGCGATCGGGCTGGCGCTGATGTTCGGGCTCATGCTGCCGATCAACTTCGACGCGCCCTATCGCGCCACCTCGATCCGCGAGTTCTGGCGGCGCTGGCACATGACCTTGTCGCGTTTCCTGCGCGACTACCTGTATTTTCCGATGGGCGGCAACCGCCGGGGCCGGCTCACCC
>JBHICX010000071.1:0-9494 GCA_046759805.1 Kiloniellales bacterium
GCCCGCGCATGATGTCGATGATCAGCCGGCGCTCCTCGCCGCCCAGCGCCTCGATCAGGTCCGCGGCATCGGCCGGGTGCAGCGGCTCGATGAGGCTCTCGATGGCCGCCACGTCGTCCTCGTGCAGCGCCTCGCGGACCCGCTGGACCAGGTACAGGGTCAGGCCATAGAGGCCCTCGTCCTCGCCCTGCGCGGGGGTCTGTCGCGGCTCTCGGGTCGGCTCCGTCATGGCCTTACTCCCAAGTTGGTTGAAGGCGTCCGGGCCGGCGACAGGTCAGTCAGGCGAATGAGGCCCGCCGCGCGTGGCGGCGAGCCTCAAGGAGTTGGTGCGGTCGAGAAGACTCGAACTTCCACGGGGTTGCCCCCACAGCGACCTCAACGCTGCGCGTCTACCAATTCCGCCACGACCGCATAGGAACCGCCAGCCTCAATGACTTGCCAAGCGGCGTTGGGCGGAATACCAAATCCTCTCGGTCATAGCAAGCGGCGACGAGGCCGGTGAACGAGATCGAATGGCGCATCAGCGACCAGCCGGTGCCCTACGACGAGGCGGTGGCGGCGATGGAGGCGCGGGTGGCGGCGATCCGGGCCGGCGCGGCGGCCGAGCAGGTGTGGATGTTGGAGCACCCGCCCATTTACACCGCCGGCACCAGCGCCGAGCCCGACGAGCTCATCGACCCCGGACCGCTGCCGGTCATACGTACCGGACGCGGCGGCCGGGTCACCTATCACGGACCGGGCCAGCGGGTGGCCTACGTCATGCTCGACCTCAACCGCCGCGGCCCGGACCTGCGCCGCTTCGTGCACGGACTCGAGGAATGGCTCATTCGGGCGCTCGAGCGGTTCAACCTCAAGGGCGTGCGGCGCCCAGGCCGAGTCGGCATCTGGATCGAACGCGGCGGTGGCCGCGAGGACAAGATCGCCGCCATCGGCGTACGCGTACGACGCTGGGTCACCTATCACGGCGTCGCCCTCAACGTGGAGCCCGACCTGGCCCATTTTGCCCGCATCCTGCCCTGCGGCATCGACACCGGCACCGGCTCGCGCTTCGGCGTCACCTCGCTTGTCGACCTCGGCCTGCCGGTCACCATGGCGGACGCCGACGCGGCGCTCATCGCCACCTTCGACGAGGCCTTCGCCGGGCGGACGCTGCCAACGACCCCGAAACGGTAATCCGCCGCACTCCTGTCGCGCAGGAGAAGTTCGGGTCCGCCCGGCGTCAACATTGCGCGATGCCCACGTCGCCGTTTCATCCAGCTTGGGAAGGCCAGACCGTTGAATTATGCTTCGCACGGGCGATGCGGGGCGCAACGAGGAGGCGACCGTGACCGCGAACGACACATGGCCGAGCGGGATGCCGGAGGTCGGTCAGACGGCTCGGAGATCGCGGGAGGTGACGGCCCGTGACATCGAGCTGTTCACCGAAATCAGCGGTGACCGAAATCCCCTGCATTATGACGAGGAGGTTGCTCAGGCGACCCCCTTCGGCAGCATTGTGGTCCAGGGCGGCATCACCAGCGCGATCCTCAACGCGGTGGTCGCCGAAGACCTGCCGGGACCCGGCACCGTGTTCCTGAAAGTGAACTGGAGCTTCAAGGCGCCGGTGCGCCCCGGAGATACCATCACCGGCGAGGTGGAGGTCAGCAAGGCGCGTCCCGACAAGCCCATCACCGAGCTCCACACCCGTGTCATCCGCGATGATGGCACCGTCGTCCTCGATGGCGACGCGGTCTGCTACACGATGCCGATCCGGCGGTGAGTGGCTCCAGAGGCCCAGACAGTCGGTGGATGGACCGCCTAGCCCCTATGATCGGGATGCCCAGCGGCATCGCCCTGGGCCTGGCTTGAGCGCCATCCGAAGAATTCCCGTGGAGGTCTCTCATGTCTGATGAGGTGCCGATCAGCCATCTACAGCGCCGCAAGATCGAAGGACGGGTCCTCATTCCCTTCATCGAGGCCTGCCGCGAGAAATTCGGCGAAGAGGCGACACGGGAGCTCGTAACGGCAACGATCCGGCGGCTTGCGGCGGATGACGGCGCCAAGTGGGCGGAGACATTCGGCAACAGCGTGGCGTCACTGAGAAGGGTCGCGGAGAAGGTTTGGGCCGGCGGTGGCAGCTTGGAGCTCGAGGTCATAAGCCAGACCGACGAACGTCTTGCTTTCAACGTTACCCGCTGCAGGTACGCGGAGTTTTACAAAGATCTAGGGCTTGCCGACATCGGCTACCTGGTCCATTGCAATCGCGATCATGCCATGGTCACCGGCTTCAATCCCGAGATCGAGCTGGAGCGAACGCAGACGCTCATGGAAGGCGGCACCTGTTGCGATTTCCGGTTTCGCACGAAGCCGCAGAAGTAGAACCTCGCGCCATAGCCGCGTATCCGGTGCCAAGCCCTTCCTGGTCAGGCAACGCTACGGTCGACTCAGCCCCCGGCGGGCCGTACCCAGGTCTCGGACAGGGCGAGAAAGGCGGTGGTGCTCGACCGGCCTTCGTAGTCGCAGGGAAAGACGTTGCCCGGGGCAGGGCGTCCATTGATGCGGCACCCCGCGCGCCGCGCGTCCATGCGCACGTTGAACATCTCATCGAGCCCGGTGGCCGAGCGCTTCGCGGGTAGCTGAACGAAATAGGGCGCATTGAACGCCTCCCACCACAGCGCCACCTCGTAGCCCGGTGCCGCGATCCGCTCCTCGTGTCGTTTGACCCCGTCGCCTCCCGCGTGCACCGCGTCGAGGGGCAGGTAGTCCACGACGGCCGCCAGATCGATGTCGCGAAACTGCTGGAAGTGGCGCGCGTACTCGGACACCAGATAGCGGGCCAGCGGCTCGTTGTCGGTGAGGCACAGCGATAACGATGGGTCTGCGGAGACATCGTCACCCTCATGGGTCACGAGCAGGAGCGCGTGGCCGCGCCCGTGGGGAGAATGAACGATGCGAAAATAGGAGGCGCGTGTCACGAAGGGGCCGTGCGCTTTCCGTTTGAGGTAGATCCCGGAGTTGTCGCCCGACCACGCGACGCGGCCGGGATTGATGGGAGGACGCGCGACCATCGATGACGCTTCAGCTCCGCGGGTCCGCGTCGAGCCGTGCCACGACGCCTTCGGTTGCGGGCGTCGCGGCGGGATATCTGGCCATGACCAGGGGATCATGCCCCGGGATCACATGCCCCGGGCCGTCCCCCAAGGCCTTCAGTCGCTCGAAACCGCTGAGCATCGCGCCGACGTCGAAGACGATGGGAAACGGCCCCATGCCCTCGAAATTGTCGTACATGTGACTGGCGTCGCTCGCCAGCACCACCCAGCCGCGACGGGTGCGCACGCGCACCGACTGGATGCCCATCGTGTGCCCGCCGATGTGATGAACGCTCACCCCGGGGGCGACCTCGGCGTCACCCGCCTGGAATGCGACCCGCCCCTGGAAGACCTGGCGGACCATCTCGACCACATGGTCCACCGTGTAGGCGCCGTTCAAGTAGCCGTGCGCCATCCAGGGCCCGGTCGCGAACCGCATCTCCTGTTCCTGCAGGTGGAAACGCGCTTCCGGGAAGTGGTCGAGGGTGCCGGCGTGGTCGAAGTGCAGGTGGGTGATGATCACATCGGCCACCCGTGCCGCGTCGACCCCGATCATTTGTAAGCCCTCGGCGGGCGTGCACTTCATATCCGGCCGCCAAACCTCTCTCGATCCCCGGCGCCGACGCGCTGCTTCGTCGGCGTCGAAGCCGGTGTCGACGACGATGGTGCGCTCGGCATTGACGATCGCCCACACGTAATAGGAGATCGGCTGGTCCGCGTCGTGCAGCGGATCGGTCCAGACATTGGTAATGAAGGTCTCGGAGCGCTTTCGATCCGCCCGGTACGCGTACTGGATCGCGTAGACCTCATAGACATCCTTCTCGGCCATCGGCTGTCCTCCTCCAATTTCGGTATGTGCTCAGATCATCCCGTCCTTGACCGCTACGGTCCGACCCCTTCACGCCGACCCATGAGCCCATGGAGAACGGGACCGAACTACCGGCATTGTGGAGATACGCGTGGCCGTTTCAACCAAGCCCGATGATTCCCGGCAGGCCGACACTGGCCGTGGGCTGAGCCCCGATCAGGCGGTGGGGTGATAGTGGAAGCCAGGCTCGGCCGGCGCCTCGGCCGGGTGCGCGTCGACCGCATCGACGACCGCCATCGAGGGGCCCTGCCGGCATAGGTGCAGCATCTCGTCCACCGCCGCGGCCGGCCCCGCGAACAGCGCCTCGACCGAGCCGTCGAGGCGGTTCCTGACCCAGCCTGCAAGCCCCAGCCGCAACGCCTCGTCGTGCGTCCATCCGCGGAAGAAGACGCCCTGCACCCGCCCCCGGATGACCACCCGAACGGCCTTCACGTCCGTCTCTGCCACTGCCGCCCGATCACTCGAACTCAAGGATCACCTGATCGACCGCCAGACTGTCGCCCGGCGATGCCAGCACCGTCTTGATCCGTCCATCGCGCTCGGCGCAGAGCAGGTTCTCCATCTTCATCGCCTCGACCACCGCCAGCGCCTCGCCCGCCTTGACGTGGTCGCCCTCGCCGCGGCGCAGCTGGACCAACAGCCCCGGCATGGGCGATCTGAGCTGGCGCGAGGTGTCGGGCGCCGGCTTAGCCGGCATCTCGGCCGCCAGCCTGGCGCCCAGCGGGGTCAGCACCAGGGCGTCCACCGCCACCCCGTGATGGCTGAGTCGGTAGCCGACACCGTTGCGGTCCACCTGCATCGACACGCGCTCGCCGTCGATCGAGCCGTGGAACAGCGCCTCCCCGGGCGCCCAGTCAGCGCGCACCGGCAGGCGTCGGCCGTCGGCCACCACGTCGTAGCCGCCGTCGGCGGGGGTGACGCTGACCGGATGGTTCCGGCCGGCGAGCCGCACCACCCAGTCCTCGGCGACCCTGGGCGCGCGCCCGGCGAGCCTGCCGCCGATCGAGGCGTCGCGCTCCGCCGTTCGGCGGTGCAGCGCGGCGGCCACGGCAATGAGCCGGCGCCTGGCCGCCGCGTCGGGTGGCGGACTCTTGAAGCCGTCCGGGTAGGCCTCCTCGATGAAGCCGGTCGTGAACCGCCCCGCCTTGAAGCGCGGATGCGCCAATACGGCGGAGAGGAAGCCGAGGTTGTGCGCGACGCCGCGCACGTAACAGTCGTCCAGGGCGTCCAGGAGAGTGGCGATCGCCTGCTCGCGCGTGTCGCCCCAGGCGATCAGCTTGGCCATCAGCGGGTCGTAATACATGGAGATCTCGGCCCCTTCGTCCACGCCGCTGTCGACGCGCAGGCGCCGGCTCTCCTTCGGCGGACGATAGTGCAGGAGCCGCCCGATGGACGGCAGGAAGCCGCGCGTCGGATCCTCGGCGTAGAGCCGCGCCTCGATGGCCCAGCCGCTGAGGCTCACCCCGGCCTGGGCGTGGGCCAACTCCTCGCCGGCGGCGATGCGGATCATCAGCTCCACCAGGTCGAGGCCGGTCACCATCTCGGTCACCGGATGCTCGACCTGCAGCCGGGTGTTCATTTCCAGGAAGTAGAAGTCTTGCGCCTGGTCGACCAAGAACTCGACGGTGCCGGCGGAGACGTAGCCGACCTGGCGAGCCAGGGCCACCGCCTGTTCGCCCATCGCCTGGCGGGTGGCGGCATCGATGAGCGGTGACGGCGCCTCTTCGATGACCTTCTGGTGCCGGCGCTGGATCGAGCACTCGCGCTCGCCGAGATGGATGCAGTTGCCGTGGGCGTCGGCCAGGACCTGGATCTCGATATGCCGCGGCTGCTCGATATACCTCTCGATCATCACCCGGTCGTCGCCAAAGCTCGACCGCGCCTCGCCGGCGGCGGCGGGCAGGGCTTCAGCGAGTGCCTTGTCCGAGCCGACGACGCGCATGCCCTTGCCGCCGCCGCCGGCGGCCGCCTTCAACAGGACCGGATAGCCGATGGCGCGGGCCGCGCGCGCCGCCTCATTCACGCCCCTGACCGCTCGCGGATGCCCCGGCAGCGTCCTGACGCCGGCGGCGTCCGCCAGCCGCTTGGCGTTGATCTTGTCGCCCAGGGCGGCGATGGCCGCCGCCGGCGGGCCGATGAAGGCGACGCCCTTATCGGCCAGGGCTTCGGCGAAAGCCGGGTTCTCGGCCAGGAAGCCGTAGCCCGGATGAACCGCCTCGGCGCCGGTGGCCTTGACCGCGGCTAGGATGTTCTCGATCCTGAGATAGCTGTCGGCCGGCGGCGCCGGGCCCACGGGCACGGCCTCGTCGGCCATGCGCACGTGTAGGGCATCGGCGTCGCACTCCGAGAAGACCGCGACCGTGCGGATGCTCAGGCGCCGGGCGGTGCGCATCACCCGGCAGGCGATCTCGCCGCGATTGGCGATCAGGATCTTCTCGAACACGGCCCGCTTGCCACCTCCGGCAGCATTGAGTGTCGCTGGCGCCGGCCCCGGCGGTGCCTGGCCAGGCCGGCGGACGGAGCTAGAGTTCCGGGATCTGCTGCTCCTCCTCCATGAACCGGCGCACCTTCGCCTCCTCCCACTCGCGGCCGTAGAAGGGAAGCCAGCGGAAGGTGATCGAGGCGTGCAACGCGATCGCGGCCCCCCAGATGAGCAGCGGCCAGAAGAACCAGATGCCGGAGCCGGTGAAGAAATCGACGAAGAACAGCATCAGGTTGACGCCGGTATAGGCAGTCAGGTGGGCGTAGAACGCCTGGACCGCCTTCATGCGCTTGTAGGCCCGCTGATAGGCCGCCTGGTCGGCCGCCTGCTCCGCCGAGCGCCGCAACTCGACGTCCCGCGTGCCAGGCGCAGGCTGCGGAACCTTCACCGGCTCGCCCCCTGCGCCCCACACCTTCCGCCTCTGCACCAACGCCGCCTCCCGCATCCGCCACGGCCATGGAAACGCCGGCATTATATCGGGATCGACCGGATTTTTCGCGCCAAACCGAAGCACCGGCGCGGCCCTGACGCAAAGTGATTCGGGTTTCGGTATAACGGGGCATGTCAGGTGTGATCCGATGCCGCCTCATGGTCGGCGGCCTGGCGTTTGGGGTGGCGCTGGCGCCGGGGGTTTGCGGCGCGGCGCCGGTGGAGACGCCCTCGCTGATCGCCGAGGTCGAAGCCGGGCGGCTACCGCCGGTGGCCGAGCGCCTGCCCGAGCAGCCATTGCCGACGGCGATGCCGGAGCCGGGCCGGCCCGGCGGCACGCTCACCGTGTTGAACCGCGGCGGCCGCGACGCCCGCACGCTCACGCTTCTGGGCTATGCGCGGCTCATGGGCTACGACGCGCGGTTGCGGCTCAAGCCCGACATCCTGGCCGAGGTCGCGGTAAAGGACGGGCGCGTGTTCACCCTCAAGCTCAGGCGCGGGCATAAGTGGTCGGACGGCCATCCGTTCACCGCCGAGGACTTTCGCTATTACTGGGAGGACGTTGCCAACCACCCGGCGCTGTCGCCCGCTGGTCCGCCCGCCGTCCTCCTGGTCAGCGGCGCGCCGCCCCGCTTCGAGGTGGTGGACGAGACCACGGTGCGCTATACCTGGCCGCGCCCGAACCGGGAGTTCCTGCCGGCGCTGGCCGCGCCCAATCCGCCGTTCATCTACCGGCCGGCCCATTACCTGCGTCGCTTCCATGCCCGTTACGCCGACCCGGAAGAACTGGCCAAGGCGGTGGCCGGGGCGCGGGTCAAGGGCTGGGCGCAGCTGCACGCAAGCCGCGACCGCATGTACGGCATGGACAATCCGGAGCTGCCCACGCTTGCGCCCTGGGTGGTGATCAATGCCCCGCCCACCGATCGGTTCGTGGCCCGGCGCAACCCGTATTATCACCGGGTCGACAAGAATGGCCGGCAGCTGCCGTACATCGACCGGGTGGTGCTGGCCCGGACCGAGGGCGGCCTGATCGCGGCCAAGGCGGCGGCCGGGGAAGCCGACCTCCAGGCCATCGGACTCAGCCAACGCGACGTGGCGGTGCTGAAAAAGGGCGCGGAACGGCACGGCTTTCAGGTGCATCTGTGGCGCATCGGCCGCGGCGCGCAGCTTGCGCTCTACCCAAATCTCAACGCCCGCGACCCGGCGTGGCGGCGGCTCACCCGCGACGTCCGGTTCCGGCGGGCGCTGTCGCTGGCCATCGACCGGGGCCTGATCAACCGCGTCGTCTACCAGGGCGTGGCGCTCACCGGGAACAACTCGGTGCTGCCGGAAAGCCCGCTGTACCGCCCCGCCTACCGCCAGGCCTGGGCGCGCTTCGACCCGGCGGCGGCGAACGCGCTCTTGGACGCGATCGGCCTTAAGGAACGCAACCCGGCGGGGCTGCGGCTCATGCCGGACGGCCGGCCGATGCAGCTGGTGGTCGCCGCCGGCGAGACCGACCCGGCGGAATCGGACGTGCTGGAGATCGTCGCCGACGGCTGGCGCCAAGTCGGGATCGAGCTTCTACCGCGGGTCTCCACCCGGCAGATCTTCCGCCGCCGGATCGAGACCGGCGCTACCGTCATGTCGGTGTTCTACGGCATCGCCAACGGCGTCCCGGACGCCGATACGAGCCCGTTGGAATGGGTGCCCTCGAGCTTGAAGCAGCCGCAATGGCCGGCCTGGGGCGCGTTCGTGGCCAGCGGCGGCCGGCGCGGCACCGCACCGGACTTGGAGCCGGCGCGCCGTCTCATGGGCCTGTACCAGGCCTGGCAGGCGGCCGAGGACCGCGAGGGGCGCCGCCGGGCCTGGCGGGAAATCCTGGAGATCCACGCCGATCAGGTGTTCTCCATCGGCCTCATCACCGGTGTGTTGCAGCCCGTCGTGGTCAACGCCCGGCTGCGCAACGTGCCGGCGCAGGCGATCTTCGGCTGGACCCCCGGCGCCTATTTCGGCGCCTTTCGGCCCGACACCTTCTGGTTCGCGGAATGACCTGGTCTGGGGCTGCCGAGCCGGCCCACGCCCCCACCCGGGCGGACAATGCGCTAGGCGCCGGTCTCGGCCGGTTCCGGGTCGATCTCGAAGCCAGCGCCGGACTTGTCGTAGAAGCGGTTGGGCTTAAGGAAGAACGCAAGCAACAGGGCGCCGTCCGGCGTGTGGGCGATATGCCGGCTTCCGGCCGGGCGCCAGACGTAGTTGCCCGCGGTGCACTCGCCCTCGTCGTCGACCAGGCGGCCCTCGAGCACGTAGGTCTGCTCGATCCTCACATGTTCGTGGTCCGGCAGGCTGGCGCCGGGCGCCATGCGAAGCATGGTGGTGGTGAGGCCGGTCTCCTTGTCCTCGATCAGGATCTTGACCTCGACGCCGGGGAACTGCGTCTGGCGCCAAGGCAGTTGGTCTACGTTGACGAAGCGGGAGTTCAACGGCTCCAGCCCGTGATGGTTGCTCGCATCCGGGGTCACGGCGGTCACAGCGATGCCTCCTCTCCTGGTCGGGGTTGGCAGGGCTGCCGGCATCATACAGCATTCGCCGGCGAGATTCGTGCCTCGCTCCGCACGCCGGCCGGTCGGCTGGGATCGGCGGGCTGCCATCCGCTGGTGCTTGCGGC
>JBHICX010000072.1:0-9491 GCA_046759805.1 Kiloniellales bacterium
CTTCGGTTTCGCCTTTGGCGCCGGCAGCGGACGCGGCGCCGGTGTCGCCGCCTTCTTTGGCTCCGGTTTGGGCGGCGGCGGTGGCTCGGGCTTAGGCACCGGCGGCGGCTCGGGGACCGCAGCCAACGCCGTCTCCACCGGCGGTGGCTCTGGCCTGGGTGGTGGCGGTGGCGGCTCGGGGATCTTGGCCAGTGCCGTCTTCACCGGCGGCGGTTCGGGAAGCGGCGGCGGTTCGGGGGGTGGCGGCGGCCTGACCCGGGCCTTCGCCGCCGGCGGCTTCGGCGCCGCCACGGGCACGGACCTCTCCTCGGCGACCTCGGCGATGAATTCGATCGGGATCACCTGCTGATCGGGCGGCGGCGACCTCAGCCCTTGCGGCATGCCCCACACGGCGACGGCGATCAGCGCCAGATGCAACAGCCCGGAAAGGAAGATGCCCCTGCTCATCGCCGTCGGTCGCCCCTGGCTCTACCTGCGGCCGGCCGGTGCCGAGACCAGCGCCAGCCTGGTGAAGCCGGCGCCGGTGATGAGTCCCATCACCTCCAGCACCCGGCCGTAGTTGATCGCCCGGTCGCCGCGCACGTAGATGCGGGCCTCCGGGTTGTTCCGGGTGATCGCCACCAGCCGCGGCACCAGGGCGTCGAGCTCGACCCTGGTTTCCTGCAGGAACACCTCGCCCTTGGCGTTGACCGTGACCTCCAGCGGCTCGTCCGGCTGCGTGAGCGGCGGCGCCTGGGTCTGCGGCAAGTCCACCGGCACGCCCACCGTCAACAGGGGCGCCGTGATCATGAATATGACCAGCAACACTAGCATCACGTCGACGAACGGGGTGACGTTGATCTGGCTCAGCCGCGGATAGCGCTGGCGTCCATTGGCCTGGACCTGACCGCCGTCAATGTTGATCACGCGGGCCATGGATCACGTAGTCTCCTCGAGCTGGCGCGAGAGGATGGCGCTGAACTCGCCGGCGAAATGCTCCAGCCGGTTGGCATAGCGCCCCAGATCCGTCGACAGCTTGTTGTAGGCGACCACCGCCGGGATCGCGGCGACCAGGCCCAAGGCGGTGGCGAACAACGCCTCGGCGAGGCCCGGCGCCACCACCACCAGCGAGGTGTTCTTCATGGCGGCGATGGACTGAAAACTGTTCATGATTCCCCACACGGTGCCGAACAGCCCGATGAACGGCGCCGTCGAACCGACCGAGGCCAGAAACGACATGTAGCGTTCGAGGCGCACCATCTCGCGTCCCAGCGCCACTTGCATCACCCGTTCGATGCGCTCGCCGATGCCGGCCCGCATGGCGCCCTCCGCGCTCAGGCCGCTCTCCGACGAGCGCCGCCACTCGCGCATCGCCGCGGCGAATACCGCGGTCATCGGGTCGCGTGGCCGCGTGCCGACCCGGTCGTAAAGCTCTTCCAGCGAGCCGCCGGACCAGAACGATTCCTCGAACCTGCTGGCCAGGCGGTTGAGTCGGCGCATGCGAAACACCTTGTCGAAGATTATCGCCCAGCACCAGAACGACGCCAGCACCAACATCACGATGACCGCCTTCACGATGATGTCGGCCCTGAGGAACAGGCCCCAGATCGACATCTCGTAGACGTCGATCGAGCCGGCCAATGTAACCTGATCGACGACGGTGCTCTCCATGGCCGCTACCCTACTCGCCCACTCGGGTTAGCGCCGATGCGGGCGGTCAGCGCCCGGCGCAGGCCGGCCGGTGGTCTCGCCGGCCGGCCGGTCTGGTCGACGCAGGCGAGCCACACCTTCATCCGCACCAACTCGCCGCAGCCGTCCCGTTTCGGCCGGCGCACGACCTGCAACGCCTGCATGCTGGCGCTTCGGGCATCGATGAGACGGGTATGCACCTCGATCGCATCATCGAGCCGGGCCGGGCTCAGGAAGTCGATCTCGCAGCGACGCACGGCGAAGCGGATACGTGCCTCCTCGACCAACTGCCGATGCTCGAAGCCCAGCTCGCGCAGGCACTCGGTGCGCGCCCGCTCGGTGAATTTGAGGTAGTTCGCGTGGTAGACCATGCCGGCGGCGTCGGTGTCCTCGTAGTATACCCTAAGCGGCAGGACGTGGTCGGCCTCGGCTCGGGCGGGCGTCGGCCCCGGCCCGTCCGCCGGGGCGGGCTCAACCATGGCCGACCTCCCCCGGCGACGCCTCCGCCAATGCGAGGTCGAGCTGGGCGGCAGTGTCGGGCGGCACCTCGAGACCCAAATAGTCCCAGCCCGGCCCGGTCAGCATGCGCCCGCGCGGCGTGCGTTGCAGCAGCCCCTGCTGGATGAGATAGGGTTCGATCACCTCCTCGATGGCGTCGCGCTGTTCGGCGAGCGCCGCGGCCAGGGTGTCGACGCCGACCGGCCCGCCACCGTAATTGGCGGCGATGCAGCCCAGATAGCGCCGATCCATGGCCTCGAGCCCGCGGCCGTCAACCTCGAGCCGGGTGAGCGCCGCGTCCGCCTGCCGGGCGTCGATGCGGGCCTCGCCGCCGACCGCGGCGAAGTCGCGCACCCTTCTCAGCAACCGCCCGGCCACCCGCGGGGTGCCGCGCGCGCGCCGCGCGATCTCCTTGGCGCCGTCCTCGCCGAGCTCGATTCCCAGCACCCCGGCGGCCCGGTGCAGGATCAGCTCCAGGTCCTCCGCCTGGTAGAAATCGAGGCGCAGCGGGATGCCGAAGCGTTCCCTGAGCGGCGAGGTCAACAGGCCCGAGCGGGTGGTGGCGCCAATGAGCGTGAACGGCGGCAGGTCGACGCGCACCGAGCGTGCCGCCGGCCCCTCGCCGATAATCAGGTCCAATCGGAAGTCCTCCATCGCCGGGTACAGCACTTCCTCGACCGCCGGGTTCAAGCGGTGGATCTCGTCGATGAACAGTACGTCGCGCGGCTCCAGGTTGGTCAACAGCGCCGCCAGGTCGCCGGCCCGCATCACCATCGGGCCGGAGGTGGGCCGGAAGCCGACCCCCAGCTCGCGGGCCGCAATCTGCGCCAGCGTGGTCTTGCCCAGGCCCGGCGGCCCGTGCAACGGCACGTGGTCGAGAGCCTCGCCGCGGGCTCGTGCCGCGGCGATGTACACGCGCAGGTTCTCGCAGGCCTGGCGCTGGCCCACGAACTCATCGAGGCTCGCCGGCCTGAGCGAGCCCTCGGCGGCGTCGCTACGCCCGAACTCGCCGGCCACCGCGCGCTCTTCGGCCTCCCTTCGCCCGCCTGCCTTCGCCGAAGCGAAGCCTCGGCTTCGCGCAGGCAGGCCGGAGCGGTCTTCGGGAAGGCGGGTCACCGGGCAAGCTCCTTCAGCCCGGCCCGGATCAGCGACTCGACCGTGGCGTCAGAACCCAGCCGCTGTGTCGCCTGGGCGACCGCGCCATAGGCCTCGGCCTGCCGGTAGCCGAGGTTGACCAGGGCCGAGATGGCGTCGCTCCCCGCCCCCGTGTCGGCGACGCCGTTGGCCGAGCCGGCGGCGGCCGCCGGGCCGAGGGCGAGGCCGCCGGCCTGGTCCTTGAGCTCGGCGACGATGCGGCCGGCGAGCTTGGCGCCAACCCCGTCGGCGCGGCTCAACAGGCCCTTGTCCTGGGCGACGATGGCCAGCAGCAGCTGGTCGGGGCCGAGCACCGACAGCACCGCCAGGGCGACCCGGGCGCCCACCCCCTGCACCGTGGTAAGCAAGCGGAACCAGTCGCGCTCGACCGGGTCGACGAAACCGTAGAGGTGGATGTGGTCCTCGCGCACATGGGTCTCGACGAACAGGCTCGCCGGCTTGCCCTCGTCGGGCAGGCGGGAAAGGGTGCGTGAGGAACAAAACATCAGGTAGCCCACGCCCGAGACGTCGATGACGGCCCAGTCCGCACCGACCGAGTCGATGAGCCCACTGAGTTTGGCGATCACCGGCGGCCCTCTTAGCGCCGCTACGCCGCCCGCGGCGCCCGTCGGCGGCCGGCGTAGTGGGCATGGCAGATCGCCACCGCCAGCGCGTCGGCGGCGTCCGGACCCGGGACGGCGGCGCCAGGCAGCAGCGTCCGCACCATCATCTGAACCTGATCCTTGGCGGCATGGCCGACGCCGGTCACCGCCCGCTTGACCCGGTTGGCGGCGTACTCGGCGACCGGCAGCCCGTGGCGCGCCGGCGCCAGCAGCACCACCCCGCGGGCCTGGCCGAGCTTGAGCGTCGAGCCCGGGTTGCGGCTGACGAACGTCTCCTCGACCGCGGCTTCGTGCGGCCGGTGGCGGGCGATGATCTCGGCCAACGCGTCGTACAGCTCCGCGAGGCGCGCCGCCATTGGCCGATCGACCGCCACCGTGACCACGCCGCAGGCGACGTGATCGAGCCGCCGACCGTCGACGTCGATCACCCCCCAGCCGGTGCGCCTGAGGCCGGGATCGAGGCCGAGCACCCGAATCGTCATCGCCGCCCTTCCCTTGCCGTCCGCCACATCGACCCGGCTCCCCGGCGGCCCTAGCCGGCCAGTCGCAACATGAGCTCGTCGGACATCTCGTAATTGGCCGAAACGAGCTGCACGTCGTCGCTGTCGTCGAGCGCCTCGATGAGCCGCAGAAGCCGTTCCGCCTTGGCGCCGCTCACCGGCACCGTGCTGGTCGGCAGCCAAACCAGGCGGGCGCTGTCCGCATCGCCGAGGCGCTCCTCCAAGGCCTCGCGCACGGCGTTGAAGTCCTCCACCGTGGTAGTGACCAGGTGCCCGTCGGCGTCCGATTCCACGTCCTCGGCGCCGGCCTCGGTGGCGGCCTCGAACATCGCCTCGGCGGCGGCCGCCGACTCCGGGTAGCGGATCTCGCCCATGCGCCGGAACATGTAGCTCACCGAGCCCAGCTCGCCCAGGCTGCCCCCATGCTTGGAAAAGACGGCGCGGATCTCGGAGGCGGTCCGGTTGCGGTTGTCGGTGAGCGCCTCGACGATCAGTGCCGCCCCACCGGGGCCGAAGCCCTCGTAGCGCACCTCCTCGTACCCGACGTCGTCGCCCTCCCCGGCGCCCCGCTTGATGGCGCGCTCGATGTTGTCCTTCGGCATGTTCACCGCCCGGGCCGCGGCAATGGCGGCGCGCAGCCGCGGGTTCATGGCCGGGTCCGGCGGCCCGGCCCGCACCGCCACCGTCAGCTCCCGTCCCAGCTTCGCGAACGTCTTGGCGCGCTTGGCGTCCTGCGCGCCCTTCCGGTACATGATGCCCTTGAAGTGGGAATGGCCGGCCATGACGGGTCCTACGCCCCAGAATCTGTGGTTCGGATCAGGCTCTATACCAGATTTTGTAGGCGTACGCACGGAGAGAAACAAGGCGGTAACAAAGCAATATGGCGAGAATGGGGCACCCGCCGGCGGGTGCTCGCTGATTTAGGACACCCGCCGATTTAATTTGGGACACTTCATGGAAAGGCCCCGCCAATGCGGGGCCTTTCGCTCGCTCTTACGTGCCGGTACACTCACTTCCTTCGGCTCAGCAAGAAGCCCCACCGCGAGGTGCGACTTCGGGAAGAGTAGCTAGCCAGATGGGATTGCCTAGGTGGCTGCCTCCTTTTTGCCCAATCCTTCCGCTAAGAGACTCATTGCGAAAGAATTGAGGCTTACACCCTCCCTTCTTGCCTCAGCGGCAAGCTTCATATGAAGGCTCTTTGGTACGCGCTGCACCCATTTTCCGCTATAACTTTTGTGTGTGCCTGGCTCAGGTGTAGGGCGTCCAAGAGCCTCAGCCGCAGCAATCCATTCCTCGATCGCGGCTTTGGCGTTTTCTAGTGCTTCCTGTTCGGTCTCGCCATCCGCGATGCAGCCAGGAAGGTCGGGAACCTCGACCACGAAGCCGAAGCCCTCATCGGGTGCCATCTGGCGGACATACGCGGGATATTTCAGCACGTAGACCTCCTTCTGTGGTAGGAAAAGAGTCACTTGGTTTCACTCACTGACATGATATCATCCATCATACTAACAAATTGTTTCACGTAAACGCCTTTGATCGTCCGGTGGACGGGGATCGTCAGAACGAAATTCGGCAAGTCAGGATGGGTGAGCGTGTAGTGCGAGCCGCGCCGTGGCGGCGCAACATCAATTTCAAACTGCCTGGCAACGGTCTGCATCTGGTTTATGGTCCAATCGTCCTTGGGATTCGCCCGCATCCCCGCTAATAGTTTGTCAGCCCTACTCATCAAGCGCTCCATCATTAGTATCGCTTGTGATATCAGTAGATACTACAAACGATATCAAATTTCAAGGAGCCCCGAGATATTTGGGGCGACCGAACCTCGCGGAAATCAGGACACTCCGCGTCTAATTCGGACAGCACCCGCCGGCGCCACTAGCGGCCTGCCTCCGGGCCCTCCCTGGCTGCCTCAGACCGGCCAGCAGGGCGCGAGCCCGCCGCCGAGCCGGAGCGGGGCGACGGCCCGGGCCAGGCCGGTCTGGTCGTCGGTTTCCACGTAGACCGCGCACAGCGTCGCCTCGGCCTCGGCCGGGGTCATCGGCTCGGTGCGCATCTTGCGCACGAAGCGCATGATCGAGGCCGACTTCTTGATCCCGATCACCGAATCATAGTCGCCGCACATGCCGACGTCGGTCTGGAAGGCGGTGCCGCCGGCCAGGATCCGGGCGTCGGCGGAGGGCACGTGGGTGTGGGTGCCGACCACCAGCGAGACGCGACCGTCCAAGAGGTGCCCGATGGCCTGCTTCTCGCTGGTCGCTTCGGCGTGGATGTCGACTACGATGGTGTCCGCGTCCCGGCCCAGCCGGTGGCGCTCGAGCTCGCGCTCGACGCAGGCGAAGGGGTCGTCGAGCGGGTCCATGAACAGGCGGCCCATCAGGTTGATGACCAGGACCTTGCGGCCGCCTTCAGCGACATAGATCCCGGCCCCGCGCCCCGGCGTGCCGGCGGGATAGTTGTGCGGCCGCAACAGCCGCGGATCGCCGTCGATGGTGGCGATGATCTCGCGGCGGTCCCAGACGTGGTTGCCGCTGGTGATCACGTCCACGCCGGCCTCGTAGAACTGGCGGCAGATCGGCTCGGTGATGCCGAAGCCGCCAGCCGCGTTCTCACCGTTGATCACCACGAAGTCGAGCCCAAGCTCGCGCCTCAGCCGCGCCAGGTTGCCGCACACCGCCTCGCGGCCCGAGCGGCCCACCACGTCCCCGCAGAACAACAGCCGCATTGCCGTCAACCTCCGTCGCCCGCGACCGCGAGCACGATCGGCCCGGCCTCGGTGACGATGCCGTCGAGCGGCTGGTCGGTGGTGTTGTGCGGCACCGCCGGCACCTCCTGCGCCGCATAGCCGATGCCGATGGCGGTCACCGCGCCGGCCCGGCGCAGCGCGTGCAAGGTGCGGTCGTAATAGCCGCCGCCATAGCCCAGCCGGTAGCCGCGACGGTCGAAAGCCAACAGCGGGCAGAGAACCACGTCAGGCACCCCCTCGGCCGCCTCCGGTCCCGGCGTCAGCACCCGGAATCCTCCCTCCACCAGCCGGGCGCCGGGATGCCAGCGCCGGAAGACCAGCGGCCGGCGGCGCCCGACCATCACCGGCAGCAGGCAAACGTGCCCGCGCTCATGGAGCCGGTGCATCAGCGGCCGAGGGTCGAGCTCGCTGCCCTTGGGCCAATAGGCGGAAACCGCCGCCTCCGGGGCCAGCCAACGTACCTCCAGGCACCATGCCGCCAGTCGCTCGCCGGCGTCAGGATCGACGGCAAAGGCCGCCTCGCGGCGCTTGAGGGCGGCGGTGCGCATCGCCTGTTTTTCGGCGCCAAGCCCGGCGGCGGCAGGCATGTCTCACCGCCGCCGGCACCAAGGGCCACGGCGGGGCGGCACGCCGCTTCGGCCGTCGGCCGTCGAGAACACCCCTGTGGCCTGCTCATGCAGGTGGGCACCATGTACCGAGGCCACGGCCCCGGCAGGGACGGTTCCCAAGGAGGTTTGTGTTGGCCCCAGCGGTACGCTCGGCCTAACGCACCGTGCCGCGGCCGCCCCGCGGGTCAGTCTAGGCGTCCGCAAGGCGTGCGGCAAGTGCGTCGATGCGCTCGGCCAGCGCCTCGATGTCGGCCGCCACCGCGTCCATCTCGCCGGGCTCGGTGCCGCCGGTGGCCTGGCCGGCGCGAAGCTGGTCGATCTCCGCATTGGCGTCGGCCAGCTCGTCGGCGATGAGCAGGCTGGCCATCACCATCAGCCGCGTGTCGCCGATCTGGCCCACCGCCTGCACCAGGTCGCCGACCCGTTGGTCGATGTAACTCGCCAGCTCGCTCAGGTGCTGCTCCTCCCCGTCGTCGCAGGCGATTCGGTACTCACGGCGATTGATGTTGACCGAGACCTGGGCCACGTCACCTCTCCAGCACCGCCTTCAGGCGCTCGATGGCGTCGTCCAGCCGAGCCGCCACGGCGGCGGTCACCGAATCGAAGGACTCCGGACCGGTCCGCCTCGGCCGTTCCTCGAGTGCCCGTTCGAGACGCGCCACGGCCTTGACAAGCTTGTTTTTGGCCGCCTCGATTCGGCTCGCCGGCAACGGTTCTTCCGCGGTTGTCATGGACCTGTCTCGCCCCGTGCCGATCGGACCGACGATGGCCGACGATACGCGCGCGCGGCCCGAGCCGTCAACCGCCGCGGGACCGCCGGCGGCGCCACAACCCGGCCTTGACGGCACCTGCCCCCGCCGGCATGTTGCCGCCGTTGAGTCGACGTCGCCGGGACCACGAAAGGGGGCCGAATGACCGGGTTGGAGGCGACCACCGCCCGCGTTCCCCGATCGGCGGCCGGCGAGGTCGCCGCCGTCGGCCACGCCGAGATGGCGAACGCGATCCGGGCCCTGGCCATGGACGCGGTCGAGCGCGCGAAGTCCGGCCATCCGGGCATGCCGATGGGCATGGCCGACGTGGCCACGGTCCTGTTCACCCGGTTCCTCTGCTTCGACCCAGCGCATCCCGATTGGCCGGACCGCGACCGTTTCGTCTTATCCGCCGGTCACGGTTCGATGCTCCTTTATGCGCTCCTCTACCTCACCGGCTATGGCGACATGACGCTCGCCGAGATCAAGCGCTTTCGGCAGCTGGGCTCGCGCACGCCCGGCCATCCCGAGTACCACTCCGCGGCCGGGATTGAGACCACCACCGGGCCGCTCGGCCAGGGGCTTGCCAACGCGGTCGGGATGGCGCTCGCCGAACGGCTGTTGGCGGCGCGATTCGGGCCGCAGCTGGTCGACCACCATACCTACGTGCTGGCCAGCGACGGCGACCTGATGGAAGGATTGAGCCACGAGGCGATCTCGCTGGCCGGCCACCTGCGGCTCGGCCGGCTGATCGTGCTGTTCGACGACAACCGGGTGTCGATCGACGGGCCGACCGAGCTTACCGTCTCCGACGACCAGCCGCGGCGATTCGAAGCCTGCGGCTGGGACGTGCAGGCGGTCGACGGCCACGATCCCGAGGCGGTCGCCGCGGCGCTGGAGCGGGCGCGGGCGTCCGACCGGCCGTCGCTGATCGCCTGCCGCACCGTGATCGCCTATGGCGCGCCCAA
>JBHICX010000073.1:0-9462 GCA_046759805.1 Kiloniellales bacterium
TTCGACGAAGTCGTCGATGTGGGTGTAGAGGGTGGCGAAGTGGCCGCCCGAGCGGGTTGCGATCCACCCGCCCAAGGTGGCGATCGCAAAGCTTTGCGGGAAATGGCGCAGGGTCAGGCCTTCTTCACCGAGGCGCTTTTCCAGCGCCGGGCCGCGGATGCCGGCCTGGATGCGGGCCGCGCGCGAGGCCCTGTCGATCTCCAGCACCTGGTCCAGGGCCGTGAGGTCGATGGTCAGCACGCCGCGGTAGCCGTCGCATCCGGCCGCCTCGACGCCGCCGACCACCGAGCTGCCGCCGCCATAGGGGATCACCGCGGCGCCCGCCCCATCGGCCCAGTCGAGCAAGGCCGTGACCTCGGCCTCCGTGTTTGGCGTGGCGACGGTGTCGGGGGCATGCGGCACGTCGCGGGCGAACATGCGCACGCTGTCCGGAAAGGACTTGCCGAACGCGTGCGTGAGCCGCTGATAATGGTCGCTGGTGCAGATGTGGGCCAGCGTGTTGGGCGGCGCCAATCGAGGCCGGGGAAGGCTGATCTCGTCGGCCTCGGGCGGCGCCACCTCGTCGAAGCCGGCGACGCCGAACCTTTGGGCGTAGAACGCGCCAAGCGATCGCCTCTCCTGGTTGGTAAGCCCCTCGTCCTCGTAGCCCCAGCCCCAGAACTTGAGCCGCCGTTCCCTCATCGCTTCCCGTTCCCTTGCAAGTCGCGGGCAAGCCGCCGCTCGCCGTCCGCGTCGGGGCATGATCGCATGAGGCGGTTGCTCCCTGACAGGGAATTCCGCCATCGCGGCCGATCGTCGACGTCAGGTTACCGGAGGACGGATTGGGGAGCGCGAGGCCATCGACGGCCTTGCAGTTAAAGCACTTTCTGTTTGGTCGGAACCAGCCCACGCCCGCAGCCGGCCACCCCAAGGGTACGATGCCGTGGGTGCCTGGGTGGCGGCGTGGGCTGGAGCCGCCTGAACGGATGACGCTATGGCCGCCAGACGGTGAACGACAAATTAACCGGCATCGCCCGTGGGCGCCGGCGTGGTGGCGGTCAGGCGGCGTCCTCGGCCAGCGAGGCCTTGCGCTGGACTTTCCGCGGCTCGTCGACGACCTGGCCGGGATCGGCGTCGTACACGATCCGCTCGGCGCCGGACAAGGCGACGAAGCGCCGGCCCTTGGCCCGGCCGATCAGGGTCAGGTTGGCCTGGCGGGCAAGCTCGACCCCCCAGGAGGTGAACCCGGACCGCGAGATCAGGATCGGGACGCCCATCTGTACCGTCTTGATCACCATCTCGGAGGTGAGCCGCCCGGTGGTGTAGAAGATCTTTCCCTCGGGCGAGATCCCATGCATGAACATGTAGCCGGCGATCTTGTCGATGGCGTTGTGCCGCCCGACGTCCTCCATGTAAACCAGCATTCGGTCCTCTTCGCACAGGACGCAGCCGTGGATCGCCCCCGCCGCCAGGTACAGGCTGGGGGTGGTGTTGATGGTCTTGGACAGGGCATAGAGCCAGGAGGTCTTGAGCACCGCGTCCTGCGGCAGCTGGGCCTCCTCGAACTTCTCCATCAGGTCGCCGAAGACGGTGCCTTGGGCACAGCCCGAGGTCTTGATCTTTTTCCTGAGCTTGTCCTCGTAGTTGGTCTCGCGCTCGGTGCGCAGCACCACCACCTCGGCCTCGTCGTCGTAGTCGATGCCGGTCACCACGTCGTCCGGGCGCAGCATGTTCTGATTCACCAGGTATCCCGCGGCCAGGTACTCCGGGTAGTCGCAGATCGACATCATGGTGACGATCTCCTGTTTGTTCAGGAACAAGGTCAACGGCCGTTCGACCGTCACCCGGGTCTCGATCGGCCGTCCCTCGTGATCGACGCCCTCGACCCGATTGGTGAGCCGCGGATCCTCGGGGTCCGGTTTGACCAGGAAATCGCCCATGCCGGGAATATGCGCCCGCTCGGCATTACAGACAAGGCCGGCGACGATGCGGCGTCTCAAGCTGTCCGTGGTCGTCGGGCCACACGGAGCGGCAGGAATACCCGATTGTTGGCGATCGCCAGCCGGCCCGCCGGCGCACTCGGCGACCAGGGGGTTGACAGGAACAAACTATACGTGTATACACACGTATATTATGGAAGGGTCGAGGTTACGGGACTTGAAGGGTTATCGGGCGGCTGCGGAGGGCTGCGCGTGTTTCAGCTTGCGCAAGGCGGCGCGGGCGGTCACCCAACTCTATGACGCGCGGCTTCGGCCCAACGGCCTCAAGGCGACCCAGTTTTCGCTCCTGGTCGGGTTGGCGGTTGGCGGGCCGATCACCATGCAGCGGCTGGCCGAGCGGATGGTCATGGATCGCACCACCCTGACGCGGAACGTCAAGCCGCTACAGCGCGCCGGCCTGGTCAAGAGCACCACCGGTAAGGACCGGCGCACCCGTACCCTGAGCCTTACCGGGAAGGGCCGTAAGGCGCTGGCTCGGGCGCTGCCGCTGTGGCAACAGGCCCAGGACACCGTGCTGGGTCGGTTGGGCGAGACCCAATGGCAGGCCCTGCGCGCGGCGCTAGGCAAGGCCGCGGTGCAGTCCGCGCCTGACTGAAATTTTTTTGGTCATTTAAGTGTATATACATCTAACACTCAGGAGGAGATGATGACACGAGCACGCAAATCCATCCAAATCGCTGTTTCGATCGCGTTGCTGGCGGGTCTCGGCACGCCGGCCGCGCTGGGCTCCGAGGCCGGGCTCGACGGACTGGGGTGGGCCGCCAACCCGCCGCAGGGGTTCATTCCACCGCCTTTGCACCCGACCGGTGTGCGGCTCGAGGCGAAGCGGTTCGCACCCGGGGTCTATGCCCTTGTCTCTAATCGGCCGGCGGTCGACAACGTCGGCTTCGTGGTCGGCGAGCGCGGCGTCCTGGTGGTCGACGCGCATATCAACGGTGCCATGGCCCGACAGATCCAGGCGGCGGTTCGCAGGGTCACTGACAAGCCGATCCTCTACCTGGTGAACACCAACTTCCACGGCGACCATACCTTCGGCAACTATGCCTTTCCGGCGCACACCACGATCCTCGCCCATCGCCGGACCGCCGAGCGCATGGCCGACTTCGAACAGGAGAAACGGCTCATGCTGCGGACCGTGAACGGGGATCCGACGGTCTTTGCCGACGTGGAGCTGCGGCTGCCGGATGCGGTGTTCGACCGCTACCTCCGCCTCGATCTAGGCGGGCGCGTGGTGGAGCTACACCACTTCGGGCCGGGCAACACCCCCGGCGACACGGTGGTCTACGTACCGGAGGCGAAGCTTGCCTGGACCGGCAACCTAGTGGTGGGCGAGGGCACCATACCGCCGATCTTCGAGGGCGGCGCCGCGGCCTATCTGGAAACAATCGCGCGGTTTGCGGCCAGCCTCGAGGTCGAGACCATCATCCCCGGACACGGCGCCCCGGCCACCGGTGCTATCCTCGGCCGCTACATGACCTATCTCAGCGACCTCATCGGATCCGTGCGGCGTGCCGCCCGCGCCGGCCGCACCCTTGAGGAGACCCTCGACGACCTGCCACTGGGGGCGGCCTACGTCCCGGCCGTGGGATCGCCGATGGAACCTCTCGGCCCGTTCCTGGCCGGCCTGCACCGCCTCAACGTCCAGGTCACCTACCAGGACCTCGACCGGCGCTGACCGGCCACGCCACCTATAGGGCGGGGCGGGCGCGACGGTTGCCCCGCCATTTCTTTGTCTCCGGCACCAGGAGGGCGCCCGGGGCCGACCTGCCAACGTTATAGCTTCACCTTGGAGCGTTCGTCGTCGGTGATCGCGACGCCGGCTTGCGTCCCCACACCTGGGCGACCAGATAGGTGGTGAAAACCGTATCCGGGTCCTTGAGATGTTGGCGGCAGGCGGCGATCGCCTGGTCCAACTCCGCTTCGCCGATCAGGTCGTTGTCGAGCAAGGCCGTCCTGACGGACTCGATCGTCTGCGGCAGATAATCCGCCATGGCGTCCTTGCTGGTGACACCGACCAGAAAGGGACGGTAGGCAACATCCTCCAGGCCCGCCTGCCGTAACAACCGGAACAGCCGTTGGGCAAGGCGGACATCCCCGCCGATCAGGGTGAAGGTGTCCTCCAACGCCTTGGTCAGCCGGTCCCACGCGGGATGTGGCGGGTGGCATTTCAGGGTCTCTATGTCCGGTTCCTGCAGCGCCAGCACGCCGCCGGGCTTGGTGAGCGCGAGCGCCGCTCGCAACAGATCGTCCACGCCCCCAGTGGTGCTGAGCAGGAAGCGCGCATGCACGAGGTCGAACGACGCCGGCGCCAGGCGGCTGTGGAAGGCGTCATCCTCGACAAGCTCGATGTTGTCCAGTCCGAGTTTCTCGGCCCAGACGCGCGTCGCCTCGAGCATGGTCGGGTTGGAATCCAGCCCCACCACCCGTCCGGACGGGCCGGCCCGGCGGCTGAGCAAATTGGTAATGCCGCCGACGCCGCAACCAAGGTCGAGGCACGCCCAGCCCGGCTCAATGGCGATGCAATCAAGCATGACCTCGGCGTCGAACTCCATTGCCTCGGCCTGCATGCGCAACCGCTCGATCTCGCCGATGCGCGTCTCGATGGGATAGTGACCGGATCTGGATTTCATCGAAGTCCACTCTCATGAGCGGGATGGTAATGGGCCGAACGACCTTGGCAAGAACGTTGGCGTACCGGTGGCGCATCACTCGCGCCGAATTTCAGAGTCTTGCGTACTCTGTCCGCATGCCCGCGGTGTAAGCGGGCAACGCGCCGACAAGCTGGCTCATTGCAGCAGTTTCCACTTACGTGGAATCGCACCAGCCCACGTCCCCTCCCGGCCCCTACGGGACCGCCTGCCTTCGCCGAAGCGAAGCCTCGGCTTCGCGCAGGCAGGTGCGCTTGGGGTGGCCGGGAGGGGGCCGTGCGCGGGAGCCGCCTCCGGCCGAATGGTCAAAAGAACGTCCTGATAGCGGATGTGACGGTGTAGTTCTCGTCGACGACGAACAGGAGCCGCCACTTGTCGAACGTCGTACAGGGGTGCGAAATACCGAAGGCGACCATGTCGCCCACGCGAAGCGGGCCGCCGGGGGGCACCGTCATGTGGGCGTGCTGGTCGTTGAGGTGGGTCACCACACAGTCCGGGTCGATCGGCTCCGGTGCGGCATGGAGGCTCGGGCGGAACCACTGCTCCGGTACCGGCATGTCGGCGTCGAAGGAGACGTCGCGCCGGCCCATGGTCAGGATCACCTTTCCCGGTTCCGGCCGGGACTGTACATAGGCCCAGATTTCAATCGCCGGGCGCGGACCTTCGCCCCCGGCATCGACCTCGTTGCACCGTTCCTTAAGCCGCGCGAAGTAGCGCCGGTACAAGGCCGAGTCGTGGCTGAGATAGCAGCCGCTGCGCGTCAGCACCATCATCTCGCAACCGAGGTCAACGCGTTTGAAGCGGTCCACCACCATGTCGTAGAACGCGGAACCGCCGGCCGACAGGATGACCGGTGCTGGTGCGAACAGATTCTCCTCGGCACAGGCGGTCGCGATGCCGGCGAGGAAATCGAGGAAGGCCCCCACCTTGCGCTCCCGCTCGGCGACCGAGTCGGCGAGGATCACGCCTTCGAAGCCCTCGATGCCGCGCAGCGCCAGGTACGGCGCCGCCCCTTTGACCGCGCGCGCCACCGTGAGCGCGGCCTCGAGGTCGCGGCACCCGGTGCGGCCGCCGCCCACACCACCTTCGAGCAGGACATTCAGTGGACGCCAAGCGGGGCTTTCCCGCGCCGCCTCGGCCAGCATGGCAACACCGTCGACCGAATCAATGAGACAGTAGAAGTCGAACTCCGGGTCGCGCCTGAGCTCGTCGAATACGAACCGGATGGCTTGCTGGCCGACCAACTGATTGGCGAGCACGATTCGGTTGAAGCCGAAATGCCGGCACACCTGAACCTGATGCACGGTGGCGACGGTGATGGCCCAGGCCCCGTCGTCGAGTTGACGCCGGAACAGCTGTGGGCTCATCGTGGTTTTGCCATGGGGCGCGATGGTCGAGCCCGACCGGCCCAGGAACGAAGCCATCCAGCGTCCGTTGTGGGTGAGCGCCGATTGCTTCAAAACGGCCACCGGAAGCGGCAGGTCCTCGCCCAGCACGTTCCAGCGCTTGGCCCCGATGTCGCCCAGGCGGAACGGCGTTACCCCGCCGGGAATTCCTTTCTCCAGCCCGTCGACGATCAGCTCGTCGATTTCGCTCAGCTGCGCCATCACCTTTCCTCCGGCCCGTCGCGCCGGCCATCTGATGGCGCGCATCAGATGGTTGTCAAGCAGCGCCGGCGCCGCGCCGGCTATCCTTGTAAGACCGTGACACGTCACTCTGATATACAGGTCGCAGTCTGGATCGGGCCGCGCCTGGCGCGGGGCCCGGAACGGGCATTTGCGATGGGAGGCACGGAAATGACCAACGATCGCATCGAGGCCGGGCTCGAGGTGCGCAGGGAGGTGCTCGGCGCCGCCCATGTGGACCGCGCCATGGACAACGCCAATGACTTTACCCGGCCGTTTCAGGAGCTGTTGAACGAATACTGCTGGGGCCGGGTCTGGACCCGGCCCGGGCTCGATCGACGCAGCCGCAGCCTGCTCAACCTGGCCATGCTGACCGCGCTCAATCGGCCCAACGAGTTCCGCCTGCACATGCGCGGGGCCATCAGGAATGGCTGCACCAGCGACGAGATCCGCGAGGTGTTGCTGCAGACCGCGATCTACTGCGGCATGCCGGCGGCGGTGCAGAGCTTCGCCATCGCCCGCGAGGTCCTGGACGAGGCGGCGGGTGGCTAAGCGCAAGCCGGCCGCCGCGACCCCACGGACCATCGGCTTCATCGGGCTGGGCCAGATGGGCTGGCCGATGGCGGCGCGCCTCGCGCGGGCCGGCTTCCGGCTGCGCCTGCATGACCGGGATCAGGCTCGCCTCGACGGCTTCGCCGCGGCGCATGGTGGCCAGCCCACGCGCGGGCCGGCCGAGGCGGCCGAACGCGCCGAGGTGCTGATCACCATGTTGCCCGACGGCGCGGCGGTGCGTCAGGTGGTGCTGGACGGTCCGGCGCCGGCGGCGGCCGGGCTTGCCGCCGGATCGCTGGTGGTCGACATGGGCTCCTCGGCGCCGGCCGGGACGCGGGCCTTGGGCGCGGCGCTCACGACGCGGGGCGTCGGCATGCTCGACGCGCCGGTCTCGGGCGGGGTCAAGCGGGCCGAGGCCGGCCGGCTCACCATCATGGTGGGCGGCGAGGCGCCGGCGATCGCGTGGCTCAAGCCGCTGTTCGAGGCCCTGGCGGAGCGCGTATTCGAAACCGGGCGGCTCGGCTCCGGGCACGCCATGAAGGCGATCAACAACCTGATTTCCGCCGCCGGGCTGGTCGCCGCCGCGGAGGGGCTCATCATCGGCGCCCGCTTCGGGCTCGACCCGGAGGCGATGGTCGATGTCTTGAACGCCTCCACCGGCCGCAACAACGCGACCGAGAACAAGGTCCGCCAGTTCATCCTGTCCCGCCGCTTCGACTCCGGCTTCGCGCTGGAGCTGATGGTGAAGGACATCGCCACGGCGCTGGACCTGGCGCGAGCGACCGGCACCCCGGCGCCGCTCGGCGAGGCCTGCCAGGCGCTGTGGACCACGGCGCAGGAGCGGCTGGACCAGGGCGTGGACCATACGGCGGTGGTCCGCCATCTCGAGGGGCTGGCGGGCAGCGAACTCAAGTCAGGCGCAATTGAAGGAGGGACGTGAGATGGATACCAACCACCCGTGGCACGGTTGGCCGCAGCTGCCATTGCCTTCGGCCCGACCGGAGGACGGCGGCTGGCACGAGCTGAGCCACGTCTTGAGCGAAGGCCTGAAGCGAACCCCGTCCTTCCCCAAGCCGCGCATCGAGAAGCTCCTGTGCATGCCGGGTGACCGGCTGAACCTGACCGAGATACAGATGGTGTGCCATTTCGGCACCCATCTCGACGCCCCCTGCCACTTCATCCTCGATGCCCCGGCGCTGCACCAGATTCCGCTTGAGCGGATGTACGGCCCCGGGGTGGTGTGGCGCATCGAGGTCGAGCCGGACGGGCTGATCGAGCCCACGCATCTGGCGGCGGCGCGGCCGGCGGCGCGGCCCGGCGACATCGTGCTGATCGACAGCGGCTTCCACCTCGACATCGAGACCGACCGTTACGAGCGCCACCCGTCCTTGAGCCCGGACGCCGCGCGCTGGCTGGTGGACCAGGGCGTCAAGCTCCTCGGCGTCGACTTCGCCACCCCGGACCTGGCCCACGGCCGCCGGGGCGAGGGCTTCAACTGGCCGGTGCACCACATCCTGTTGAGCCGCGGCGTCTTGATCGGCGAGCACCTGACCAACCTCAGGCCGCTTTCCGGGCGGCGCGTCGAGGTGATATTCCTGGCCCTCAACATCCAGCACGCCGACGGCGCCCCGGCCCGCGTCATCGCCCGGCCGGCGGCCGACGGGTGAGGCGGTAACGGTTAAACGTTATACCATCGGCCATTACGGCCGACCCCTGGCCGCCCGCTCCCCCCCCCGGCCACCCATAGCATACGATCTCGTGGGTGGCCGGGTGGGGGAGCGGGACGGGTCAAGATCAAGGACCGCTAGTCTTGTTTCTTTGCCCAGGCATGCGTTGGACCGGGGTCAGGCCTGAACGGCGAAAGGGGGCGACAAAGCAGTGCCCACACTGATGATGGACGGGCGCAGCGTTCGGTATTCGGACCTGGGCTCGGGGGATGCGGTCATCCTGCTTCACAGCGGTGCCAGTTCCTCGGGCCAATGGAGCGACCTGTGCGATCGGCTCGAGGGTCGCTATCGCGTGCTGGCCCCGGACTTCATCGGATGTGGCGGCAGCGCCCCCTGGACCTCGCCGGAGGCCTTCCATATCGAGCATGAGGTTGCGCTGGTCAGGGCGGTCACCACCCATTGCGACGGTCCATTTCACCTGATCGGTCATTCCTACGGCGGCCGGGTTGCCCTGCAGATGGTCAAGGACGGAACCCTGCCAGTCCGCAGCTTGGCACTGTATGAGCCCAACCCTTTCTGGTTGTTGGCGGAAGCGGGCGAAACGGCCCTGATGGCGGAGATCCGGGAGGTGGCGCAAACCTTTGGCGCTCGCCTCGAGGCTGACGAGCCGGAAACCGCCATGTCCCGTTTCATCGACTACTGGGGCGGCCCCGGCACCTGGGATCAGACCCCGGAAAAGACCCGCGCCTATTTGTTGGACAGGGCCGGAACGGTAAACGCGGTATTCCCCGTGTGCCTGGAAGGGGATATTGCGCTCGCCGATCTGAAGGCGTTCCGTGTTCCCACTCTCCTGCTCAAAGGGGGCAACACTCACCAGGTAACCGGGCGTCTTGCCGACATCTTGGCGCGGCATCTGCGGGCGGTGAATGTGATGGCCATTCCCGGGGTCGGCCACATGGCGCCCTTGACGCATCCTGGCCGGGTCAACCCG
>JBHICX010000074.1:0-9385 GCA_046759805.1 Kiloniellales bacterium
CGCCAGGAGGCCGAGGAGCACGCGCTCGACAAGGCCCGGGAGATGCTCGCCAAGACCCGCACCTTCCCGGTGGACTGACCCTCCGCGGCCTCTCGCCGGGGAGTGATCGATACGCGGCCGCCGCGCGGTGCCAGGACGACCCGGCATGCTGGGAGAAGCCGTGCCCGTCGGCAAGAGGCCCAGGACGGGCGCATGGGACGGCAAGAAATGCAGTGATGCGCGCCTGACCCCGTTACATGGTTGCCGAATCGCCTGATCGCGCTGCATTTAAGTTGACCACAGAGAGACAGAGGCACGGAGGCTGAAAAATAGAGACAGTTCCTGGTGGCGCGAAGCGCTTATAATTTTTTCTCTTTGTCATTTTCTCTGTGTCTCTGTGGTCATCCATCATGATAACGGGGTCGGCATCTGTCTCCGCGGTCAAGAGATCTGACCAGCGGGTGCCAAGGGTTCATCGCCGCATAGGCTCGGTCGGCCATCCGTGCTAAGCTCGCCCCCGACCGGTCGAGGACCAGGCAGTGGCCATGACCACAACGAACCGAAGGCAGACCATGCGGCTATCCGGGCACCATAGGCGCCGCTCGCCGGCCGCCCGCGGTTGGCTGGCGGCGCTCATCGCCGCCGCCATCACCGCGCCTGTGGCGCTGGGCCTGGCGCAGACCACCGACGGGCGGCGGGCGGCGTTGCTCGACGTGAAAGGGGCGATCGGGGTTGCCACCGGCGACTACATTCGGCGCGGCCTCGAGCAGGCGCAGGCAGAGAACGCGGAGCTGGTGATCCTGCGCCTGGACACGCCGGGGGGCCTGTCCAGCTCGATGCGGGAGATCATCAAGGCCCTGCTCGCCGCCGACCTGCCAATCGTCACTTACGTCGCCCCGAGCGGCGCCCGGGCAGCCAGTGCCGGCACCTACATCATGTACGCAAGCCATGTCGCAGCCATGTCTCCCGGGACCAATCTGGGGGCGGCGACGCCGGTGCGGGTCGGCGGGCCGCCGGGGATGCCGGGCCAACCCGAGCGGCCGAAGGACGAGGGCAAGGACGAGGATGATGATCAGGGCGACAAGGCGCCGCCGTCGGGGGATGCCATGGAGCGCAAGGTGATCAACGACGCCGTGGCCTACATCCGCAGCCTCGCTTATATGCGCGGCCGCAACGCCGACTGGGCCGAGAAGGCGGTGCGCGAGGCGGTGAGCCTACCGGCCGACGACGCCCTGAAGGAAGGGGTGATCGAGCTGGTCGCCGACGACCTGGACGACCTGATGGCTCAGCTCGACGGGCGCAGGGTCAAGATCGGCGGCGAGGAGCGGGTGCTGGAGACCGCCGGGCTCGATCTGGTCGAGTTCGCACCGGACTGGCGCAGCCAGTTCCTCAGCGTCATTACCAACCCGAACGTCGCCTATATCCTGATGCTGGTCGGCATCTACGGCATCATCTTCGAATTCTGGAACCCCGGGTTCCTGTTGCCGGGGGTGCTCGGCGGCATCTCCCTGCTGCTGGCTTTAGGCGCGTTCTCGGTGCTGCCGATCAACTTCGCCGGGCTCGCCTTGCTGTTGCTCGGGCTTGGCCTGCTGGTGGCCGAGGCGTTCACGCCCAGCTTCGGCACCCTGGGCATCGGCGGGCTCGTCGCCTTCGTGCTGGGCTCGATCTTCCTGTTCGATACCGAGGTGCCCGAGCTCAGCATCTCCTGGCCGCTGGTCGCCGTCGCCTCGGCCACCACCGGGGCGTTCCTCTTGTTCGTGGTGGGTGCGGCGTTCAAGGCCCGGGACCGTCCGGTGGTGAGCGGCCGCGCCGACATGATCGGCGACCGGGCCCAGGTGGTGGAGTGGACCGGCGAGGGCGGCCGGGTGCGGTTCCGGGGCGAGCTGTGGAACGCCAGGGCGGCGGCGACGCTGAGCCCTGGCCGCCGGGTGCGGGTTTCCGGTGTGGACGGGCTGACGCTGATCGTGGAGCCCGCTGCCGAAGGGGGAGAGGAACATGTTTGAGGGGTGGATTACCCAATTTCTGTATCTCCTGCTCCTAATTGTGGTGCTGGGGTTCGTTTATGCGGCCTTGAACATCCTGCGCGAGTACGAGCGCGCCGTGGTGTTCACGCTGGGCCGGTTCTGGAGGGTCAAGGGGCCGGGGCTCATCATCATCGTCCCGATCATCCAGCAGATGGTGCGGGTCGATCTCCGGATCCGGGTTCTGGACGTGCTTCCCCAGGACGTGATCTCGCGCGACAACGTCTCGGTGAAGGTCAACGCCGTGGTCTACTACCGGGTCCTGGATTCGCAGAAGGCGATTATCCAGGTGGAGGACTTCCACGAAGCCACCAGCCAACTGGCGCAGACTACGCTGCGCTCGGTGCTGGGCCAGCACGAGCTGGACGAGATGCTGGCCGAACGGGAGAAGTTGAACGCCGACATCCAGCGCTTCCTCGACGAGCAGACCGACCCCTGGGGCATCAAGGTGTCGAACGTGGAGCTGAAGCACGTCGATCTGGACGAGAGCATGATCCGGGCGATCGCCAAGCAGGCCGAGGCGGAACGCGGCCGCCGGGCCAAGATCATCGAGGCCGAAGGCGAACGCCAGGCCGCGGAACAATTCCTGGCGGCCGCCAGGATCCTCTCGCAGCAACCGGAGGCCCTGCACCTGCGCTATCTCACCACCCTGCGCGACATCGCCGGCGAGCGCAGCTCCACCATCGTGTTTCCGCTGCCGATTGACGTGATGCGGGCGTTCAACGCTCCGGCCGCCGCCGAAGGGGGCGATCGCCCCTGACCGCCCCGGCGTCCCAGTCGAACAGGTCCGCCATGAACGGCGGTAGCACGAAGGCGGCCCGGTGCACCGCCGGGCTGTAATAGCGGGTTTCGAGCCCGAGCCGGGCCATATGCCGGGCCAGCGCCTCGCGGACGGGGGTCGGCTCGACCGCGCCCAGGCTCGCCCAGGCGAATAGCTGCGCGCCGCCGACATAGGTCGGAATGGTCGCCAGGTAGCCGCGGGGGCCGCCGAACACCCGGGCCAGCCGGCGCAGGCCGCGGCGCACCGCCTCGCCGCCGGTGAATGGTATGCCGGCCTGGGTCACCAACACGCCGCCCGGGTTTAGCCGCGCCCGGCAGCGCCGGTAGAAGGCCTCGCCGAACAGCGCCTCGCCGGGGCCGTGCGGGTCGGTGGAATCCACGAGGATCGCATCGAAGCGGTCGTCCGTCTCGGCCACGAAGCGGGCGCCGTCGCCGATCACTAGCCGGGTGCGCGAATCGTCGAACGCATCGCCGCCGACCGACGGCAGGTAGCGCCGAGCGATCTCGACCACCGCGGCGTCGATCTCGACCAGGGTCACCCCCTCGACCGGGTGCTTCAACACCTCCTCCAGGGTGCCGCCGTCGCCGCCGCCCACGATCAGCACCTGCTTCGCCGGCCCTTGGGCCAGCGCCCGGGCATTGAGCGGCACATGCGCCATCATCTCGTGATAGATGAACTCGTCGCGCTCGGAGGTCTGCACCACCCCGTCGAGCACCAGCACCCGGCCGTAGGCCGGGGTATCCAGCACCTCGACTTGTTGCAGGCCGGTGTGGCCCTGATACAGGCGGGCGCTGACTTGCATCCGCTGGCCCACCCCGTCCAGCACCAGGGATTCCTCGAATACGTCGGCCACGCGGGCCCCCATCCGGTTGAAGCGGCGGTTTGGAGTCAAGACTCCTGGCAACCGGATAGCACAGCGGCGCCCGAACGTCTGTTGGCCCGGGCCGTCGGACAGATGCCCGCGCCTTTCGATGCCGGCGGTCAGGCGTTGATCGCCGGCGATTTCGGATGCCGGCGCCAGCCGGCCGGCCGTGCTGAATTAAAGTTAATCAAGACTTGACCTCTTCTGCCCCACTTCCCTCGCGCTCCAGCAGGTACCATTCGGCCGGCTTGCGGCCGAACGGAATCATCGCGTGTTCCTGGTAAGCCGGTCGCTCACACAACCGCTCGTACCACGCGGTCATGTGGGGTAATTCGGGCCGCTCGATCTCCAGGTTGAAGTATCGATAGGCGGCCGATCCCAGCGGTATGTCCGCCAGCGTCAACTCATCGCCGACCACGAACGGATGCTTGGCGAGCTGCGCGTCGAGAATCCTGAAGGCTTCGCCCGTCGACCTGGTGAGGGCGGCGATGGCGGTGGGATCGCGAAGCGCCGGCTCGGTGCGCACGATCGACCAGAACAGATTAGAGAAGTCGGGATAGGCCGTGGTCTTGTGCCAGTCCATCCACTGATCGACATGGGCGCGGGGTCCCGGCGCCTCGGGCCACAGCGTCCCGACGCCGTAGCGCCCGCCCAGATAACGCAGGATGGCGTTGGACTCCCACAGGACAAGGCCGTCATCGGTGATGGTGGGGACCTTGCGGTTGGGGTTCATGGCCCCATAGGCCGGCGTGTCCAGGCCGCCGAAGGAGCCGCCGACGTCGTGCCGCACATGCGGCAGCCCCATCTCCCCGATCGCCCACATCACCGGGATGACGTTGCTCGAATTCCGGCGTCCCCACACCTCGAGCACGTGCGTGATCCTCCCTAGCGCCGCTTCGGCTTCGATACCGCGGCCTCAGAACTGGTCTTCTTCGAGTCCGATCAGCGTGTCGGCGCCGGCGGTGACGGCGGCGTGGTAGGCCTGCGCCTGCGGCATCAGGTGCTCGGCGTAGAACCGCGCGGTCAAGAGCTTCGCCGCGTAGAACCCGCGCTCGCCGGCATCGGCGGCAAGCCCGCGCCGGGCGGCCAGCGCCTGCTCGGCCATCATCCAGCCCCCGGCCACGGTGCCGAACAGGTGCAGATACGGCGTCGCCCCGCCGAGCGCGTGACGGATGTCGTTGGCCCGGCTTTCAATGAGCCAACGGGTCGCCCCCTCGAGCGCGTCGATACCCGCCGACAGGGGATCGGCGAGGGCCGCCGCGTCCCCGGACGCTTCCGCCAAGGCTGCCGCCGTGGCCCGCATGTTGGTGATGCAGTCGCGCATCGCCGCCCCCTGGTCGCGCAGCACCTTGCGGCCGACCAGGTCGCCGGCCTGGATGCCGTTGGTGCCTTCGTAGATCGAGGTGACCCGGGCATCGCGCAGATACTGGGCGGCGCCGGTCTCCTCGATATAGCCGAGCCCGCCATGCACCTGAATGCCGGCCGACGCGATCTCGGTGCCAAGCTCGGTGCACCAGGCCTTGATGAGCGGCGTCATCAGGTCGACCCGGGCCTGGGCGCGGACGCGATGCGCTGCCTCCGGGTGCCGCTTGGCCATATCGATGGCGGCGGCGCCGCGGTAGACGAGGCCCCGCATGGCCTCGATCCGCGCCTTCATGGTGATCAGCATGCGGCGCACGTCCGGGTGGTTGATGATGGGCACCGGACGGGCATCGTCGGCCCTGGCTCCGCCGGAGGCTTCGCCGAGGCGAGCGCCGGCGGCGCGCCCCTGGACCCGCCCTTTGGCGTAGTCACGCGCCTGTTGATAGGCGCGCTCGGCGATGGCCAGGCCCTGCAACCCGATGAACAGGCGGGCGTTGTTCATCATCGTGAACATGTACTCGATGCCGCGGTTCTCCTCGCCGATCAGGTGGCCCACGGCGCCGCCGGCGTCGCCATAGGCGATGACGCAGGTGGGGCTGGCATGGATGCCGAGCTTGTGCTCCAGCGACACGCAGGCCACGTCGTTGCGGCCTTCGAGCCGCCCGTGCGGGCCGACCAGGAACTTGGGCACGATGAACAGCGACAGGCCCCTGATCCCCTCCGGCGCCTTCGGGGTGCGGGCCAGCACCAGGTGGATGATGTTCTCGGCCACGTCGTGGTCGCCCCAGGTGATGAAGTTCTTCTGTCCGATGATCCGGTAATGGCCGTCGTCCGGCACCGCGCGGGTCTTGATGGCGCCGAGGTCGGAGCCCGCCTGTGGCTCGGTCAGGTTCATGGTGCCGGTCCAGCGCCCCTCGATTAGCTTGGCAAGGTACAGCTCCTTCTGTGCCTTCGAGGCGTGCCCCGCCAGGAGCTCGATCGCCGCCTGGTTCAACAATGGGCACAAGGCGAAGGACAGGTTGGCGGCGTTCCAGATCTCGTGCAGCGCCGCCGCCACCAGCCAGGGCAATCCCTGGCCGCCATAGTCGGGATCGAACGGCACCCCGTTCCAGCCGGTCTCCACGAACCGTTCGTAGGCTTCCCTGAATCCGTCCGGGGTGCGAACGACGCCGTTCTCGAGCCGACTCCTCTGCCGGTCGCCCGGCTGGTTCAAGGGCGCGATGACCTCGCCGGCGAGCTTTGCGGCCTGCCCCAGGATCGCGTCCACCAGGTCCGGCGTCGCCGCCTGATAGCCGGGCAGGACGACGACGTCGCCGAGCCCGGCCACCTCGTTCAACGCGAAGCGCATGTCGCGCAGCGGGGCGGTGTAGGAACTCATGCTCCGAACGGTCTCCTGGGCACCAGGCGCGCTCCGCGCCGAAGCCGCAGACTAGCGCATTATCCACTTACGTGGAATCGCTCCGGCCCACGCCCCCACCCGGCCACCCCCGGCCCGTCCGCCGGGGCGGGCACTCACGGCAGTGTATGCTATGGGTGGCCGGGTGGGGGCGTGGGTTGGTTCGGCCTGAATAGATAATGCGCAAGCGCCACTTGCGGCGCCACCACAACCGTTCGGGAGCGCTGGCTTGTCGGCGCGCGTATCGCGGCCGCCGTGCGTCTGAGGCGCGGACCAGCCCGTCGCCGTGCTAGTATTCACGTGCCCGCCGCCGCGCCCCCGCTGGCCGGCGGCGCCAGCCCAAGAGGAGGAGCGGCGATGGCTGGCGAGCAGGTGACACCGGTGGAAATGATCCGCCGCCTGGTGGCGTTCGACACGGTGTCTTCCGAGTCCAATCTGGCGCTCATCGATCACGTGGCCGAGTTCCTGGCCGGGCACGGGATCGATTGTCGCCGCACCTACGACGAGACCGGGCGCAAGGCCAACCTCTTTGCCACCATCGGACCGGAGCGTCCGGGGGGCGTGGTGCTCTCGGGCCATACCGACGTGGTGCCGGTCGCCGGCCAGGACTGGGAGACCGATCCGTTCACTCTGAGCCAGCGCGACGGCCGCCTGTACGGCCGCGGCGCCGCCGACATGAAAAGCTTCATCGCCCTGGCGCTGGCCATGGTGCCGGCGTTCAAGGAAAAGCCGCTCGAGACGCCGATTCATCTGGCCTTCTCCTACGACGAGGAGGTCGGCTGCCGCGGCGTCGGCCGGCTGATCGACGACGTCGTCGCCAACCTGCCGCGGCCGCGCATGGTGATCGTCGGCGAGCCGACGTCGATGCAGGTGGTCACCGCGCAGAAGAGCTGCCTGGTTTTCCGCACCCGCATCAAGGGCCGCAACGCCCATTCGAGCCAGACCGACCGGGGCGCCAACGCGGTGATCGCGGCGGCGCGGTTGATCGGCTTGCTGGCCGAGCTGGCCGAGGAAAAGAAGGCGCAAGCCCCCGCCGGCAGCCGCTTCGACCCGCCCTACACGACCATCCATGTGGGCACGATCCAAGGCGGCACGGCGGGCAACATCATCCCCGATGACTGCAGCTTCGACTGGGAGATTCGCGGCCTGCCGGGCGAGTCCGGCGAGCCGGTCCTCGATCGCCTGCACCAATTCGCCGAGACCCGGGTGTTGCCGCCGATGCGGGTGGTGGCGCCGGAGGCAGGGGTCGAGACCGAACGGCTGGCCGTGGTGCCGAGCCTCATGGTCGAAGAGGGCGCGCCGGCGGAGCGCCTGGTGACCCTGTTGACCGGTGCCAACGACACCGCCGCCATCTCATACGGCAGTGAGGCCGGGCTGTTCCAGGCCGCCGGCATGTCCACCGTCGTCTGCGGCCCCGGCTCGATCGACCAGGCCCACAAGCCCGACGAGTTCATCGCGCTTGATCAGGTGGAGGCTTGCGCCGCGTTCCTGCGCAAGCTGGCCCAGTGGGCCCAGGGTAAGCCGCCGGATGTCCTCTGAGGGATGGTCCTGGGGGTCTCGGATATAGACTGCTAACAAGGGAAAATCGATGATGTCTCGTCTGCCCGAAACCCAGTATGCCTATTGCGGTGGCCTTAGCATTGCTTACCAGGTGATGGGTGACGGCCCGATCGACATCGTAATGGTTCCCGGCATCCTTTCCCACGTGGAGTTCTTTCACGAGCTCCCTGGCTACACCCGATTCTTAGAGCTTCTGGCGTCCTTTGGCCGAGTCATTACCTTCGACAAGCGGGGCCAGGGGCTTTCCGACCGAATTAGTGGGGCACCTTCCATGGAAGAGCGCATGGATGACGTGCGGGCTGTCATGGCCGCGGCCGGCAGTGAAAGGGCGGCACTGATCGGATTTTCCGAAGGAGGCGCGCTGGCCATTATTTTCGCCGCGACCTATCCGGACAAGGTTTCCCATCTAATTCCCTCAGGCGGATGGGCGAAGGGGTACGGGGCGCCGGATTACCCCTACAGAGAGTCCCTCGAGGAACGCAAAGCCAAGGCGAGGCTTTGGATGGAGAACTGGGGGGAGGGAGTCGCGCTGCGCTCTCTTTACCCTGCACTAGCCGAAGATCCCGAGATGCGGACGCTTTTCGGGCGCGCCGAGCGCCTGTCCTGTACCCCTTCGGGGATCCGTCATTTTTTCGAATTGAACCTGACAGCAGATATTCGCCCGGCCCTCAAGCTCGTGAGCACGCCGACCTTGATTCTGCATCGCCGCGACGATCACCAAGTTCCTTTCGCCTGTGGCGAACATCTAGCGCGCGAGATTCCCGGCGCCCGACTCGTCGGTTTGAAAGGGGACAGCCATCTCATCTGGTATGGTGACGTAGATAGCGGCGTGGAAGAGATTCGTGCGTTTATAACGGGAAGCCGTAGGCCACGCGTCGTGAGCGAGCGGGTGCTTGCCACGGTGCTGTTCACCGACATCGTGGGTTCGACCAAAAAAATGACGGAAATGGGCGACGAGCGATGGCACATGATCTTGGACGATCACGATGCAATCGGCCGACGGCTTGTCGAGGAGTACCAAGGCCGCTTCATCAAAACCACCGGCGACGGTCTTGTGGCGACCTTCGACGGCCCCGGACGAGCCATCCAATGCGCCTGCGCTTTCGCCCAGGACGTAGAGCGGATTGGGCTGGACATCCGTGCTGGCTTGCACACCGGCGAAGTGGAGTTGCGAGGTGACGACATCGCCGGCCTGGCCGTGCACGTCGCCTCACGAATACAGGCGCAGGCCGATGCCGGCGAGGTGCTGGTTTCAAAGCTCGTCACAGACCTCGTTGCCGGCTCCGTTCAATTCGATTTCACGGATCGTGGACAGCACGTCCTGAAAGGAGTGCCAGGCACATGGCAGCTGCTCAAGGCCCGTAACTAACGCATTATCCACTTACGTGGAATCGCTCCGGCCCACGCCCCCACCCGGCCACCCA
>JBHICX010000075.1:0-9287 GCA_046759805.1 Kiloniellales bacterium
CGGTAGGCGATTAAGTCGATAAGCATTAATGAAAAGGCGAGCCGACTGGAAAATCCGACTGGGTGTACTTCAGCCGGAAGAAAGGCGCACCGCTTGTGTGGTGCCCCCGTCTTGCTAATGCGCGCCGGAGCAACTGGTCCGCTGGGAAATCGCCGGCGCCGGTTATGGCATCCATTGGCCCGAGGTTGACGAAGACCTCAACACCGAAGGCTTGCTCCGCGGCGCCTCGGCGGCGTCGGCGACCGGGCCAGAATAGCGGATTGCCTCTAGCGGGCGCTCTACCTCCCGGCCGTGACCTCGCCGACCTCCTCATCAGGGTGGGAGCGGTACCACAGGCTGTCGGAGGAAAAGTCCGGCTCTCCCGGCCACGATAGCCAGTCGCCATCGCCGCCGATGGAAAGACGTTTGACGAAGAAATCCTTGTCGCCGAGGGCGGCAAACACGCCGCCCTTGTCGATCGTCGCAGCGAAGTCCACGACCGAGCGGCTGCCATCGCCCCACTCGATCTCCACAGTAAAGTCTGGCCGCGCATGGAAATGCGGCGGATCATGGTCCTCGTAGAACATCATGATGGTGATGCCGTAGCATTCGGAAATCGTTGGCACGGCTGTTTTCGAGATCGCAGCGTAGTAAGGAGACAATATTATTTTTTTATATCAATTTGTTATATGAATATCCTCAACTAACGATTGCAAAACCTACGCGTTTTTTAGCAACGGAGTCGGCATGTATGGCCCGCGCCGCCGGAAGCCGCACGGTGACCGTGGTCCCCACGCCGGGCTCGCTTTGCAGGTCCAGGGATCCGCCGTGCATCTCGGCCAACGACTTGGCCAGCGGCAGGCCGAGGCCGGTCCCTTGATACTTGCGGGCGAACCCGTCCTCGACCTGGCGGAACGGAGCCAGCGCGATCGGGATGTTTTCGGCCACGATGCCGATTCCGGTGTCGGCGACCTGGAATACCATGCCGCCACCGCCGTACCAGGCCCGGAACGTGACCTGGCCGCCGGCGCCGGTGAACTTGATCGCGTTGGACAGCAGGTTGACCAATATCTGCTTGAGCTTGCGTTCATCTGCGCGAAGCGCCGGCAGTTCCCTTGCCACGTCGAACTCGAGCGCGACACTCGCTCTTTCCGCCCGGCCCGATACCAGCTTGTAGACCGAGTCGAGGAGCACGCCTATCTCCAGCACCTCCTCGTGCAGCTCGTCTTTCCCCGACTCCACCTTGGACAAGTCCAATATGTCGTTGATGAGATCCAACAGGTGGTTACCGGCATCGTGGATGTCCTTGGTGTACTCAAGGTACCTGGCGTTGCCGAGCGCCCCCAGGGTCTGATGCTTCATGACTTCGGAGAAGCCGACGATCGCGTTCAGCGGGGTGCGCAGCTCGTGGCTCATATTGGCCAGGAATTCGGACATGGCGGTGTTGGCCAGCTGTGCCTCGTCCCTGGCCGCACGCAGGGCCTGCACGGCTTCCACCTCCGCCGTGACGTCGGCAGCGGTGCCGCGATATCCGACGAACGTTCCATCGGCGTTGAAAATCGGGGTACCGCTGACCCTCATATGGACTTTCCGCCCGTGGTCATCGAGCCGCGGGTAGGTGAAGCCTCGAAATGGCTTGTGGGCCGCGAGAGTGTCGAGATGTGATTGCCAGAACGCGGGATCGTCGTCGGGCATTGCCAACTCGGCCCGGGTCTTCCCAAGGAGGTTCTTGAGGTTTATGCGGCGCCCCGGGGTCCATTCCTCGGAGAAGTACGTGAACCGCAGGTTCTCGTCCATTTCCCAGAACCAGTCCGAGGCCAGTTCGGCGAAATCCCTGAACCGTTCCTCGCTTCGGCTCAACGCTTGCTCGGCTTCCTTGCGCGCGGTGATGTCGGTCCCAATGGCGCCCACGGCGACGGTATCGCCGCCAGCGTCCGGGATCGGGAACTTGACCGTCAGATAGGTATGGATTCCGTCATCCTGCCGCCAGGTTTCCTCCTCCTGGATCGCCTGCCCGGTTTTCACCACCTTCCGATCGTGGGCCTTGAATGATTTGGCGATGTCTTTGGGAAAAATTTCGTCGGTCGTCTTGCCCTTGGCCTGGTCCTCGGTGACGCCGAACAACAGCTCGGAGCGGCGATTGATCAGAAGGTATCGACTGTCCAGATCCTTGATGTGAATCTTGGTGGGCGAGTGGTCGACCACGGCGCGCAATCGCGCCTCACTTTCCGCCAGCTTCTTTTCGAGCCGTATGCGCTCGGTGATATCGCGCATCGTGGCGATGAACATGCGCTTGCCGCCCAGGAACATCTCGCTGACCGCGAATTCGATCGGAACCGTCGAGCCGTCCTTGCGGCGGCCGGTCACCGCGCGTGGGCCGACGCCGAGAACATTCCCCTTGCCGGTTTTCAGATAGTTGCGGATGTAGCCGCCGTGCCGCCCGCGGTCGGGCTCAAGCATCAGCACCCGAACGTTGCGGCCAAGGACCTCCTCCGCGGTGTAGCCGAAGGTCCGCTCGGCCGCGGGGTTGAACGCCTCGATGCGACCTTTGTCGTCGCTGACGACAACGCAATCCGCGACATTGTCCAGAATGGCCCGCGTGCGCTTCCCGCTCTCGCGCAGCATTTCCTCCGCCCGCTTGCCTTTGCCAACAATGCTCCTGGGTTGGTCGCGGCTCACAGCCATGTTCTCTCTATCGAGGCCCATTACGTTCGACGCCGTTCGGTCCTTGACGCAGCCTCATCGGTCCCGGGTCCCGCCAATGCGCGCAATGCCTGAGGTCCGGTTCGCCAAGGCGCGACCCATCGGGCGGTCGCGCCATGCCAACCCGCCAAGAAGCGAAAGTCTCTCCGGCCCCGCAAACGTCTAGACCAACGGTAATGCACCCACTCTCATGGCGTACTGACGGTTGCGATTTTGTGCCGGTTTGCTTGCAATTTGGTTAAGCCAAGTCTTCCCACTGACCCCATCGCAGCGGGGTCTGGCGGCGGCGAGGCGATACAAGGTCGGTGAGCACCGGTCCCACCGGAGTGACCTACTTGCCGACTGGGAAAGTAATACTCTTGGTCTTTGGTGACGCAGGTTCACGCCGCCAAGACCGCGGCGGCCGACGGGATGGATTTTGGCCCGAGCCAGTCCGGCTTTCTCCAAGGGACCGAGAGACTGCTAGATCAGTTCGTCGCGGCGCCGGTCGGTCTCGCCGAAGCGGCTGAGGGCGGGCCGCTCCAGGCCCTCGTAGACTCGGTCGAGACGGCTGTTGATCTGGCGGCTGTTGCGCTCGAACAGGCTGTTGCCCTCACCATCGCTCTCCACCAGGAAGGGGCCGAATCTTTCGACCTCGAGCACCCAGATCGCCTGGGCGATGCCCAGCTCGTCGAGCCAATAGACGTCCCGCACCCGGCGCACGGCGCGGCCCAAGAGCGCCCCACTGCCGTAGCCCACGGTGGTGAGGTAGATGGCGCCGTGGGGCACGAACACCTCTTTGTAGTCGGCCTCGGTCATGCCGCCCTTGCCGATGATGACCTTGGCGCCAGTGAGCTCGAACCAGCGCTCGAGCCACTTCGAGAAGCGGAAGCTGGCGGTCGCGGTGACGGCGCCAACGGTGTACGAGCCGTCGGCCTCGGCGCTGGCCGCCGGCGAGCAGTGGAAGTTCACGTTCGAGATCGAGGCCAGATCCACCGGCGGCCGCGCGCCTTCCTCCATGACCTTCCGATAGACTCCCTCGCGGCCGGTGTAGACCACCCCGTCGAGGTAGACCACGGTGCCGAGCTCGAGCCCGGCCAGCTGGCCCGGCGGAACCGGCGCGCTCAGACGGACTTCCTCGAGGCTTGCTCGGTTTCCGGCCATTGCACGCCCTCCCTGCGAAAGTACGGGGTGAACCACTGTGGATCGGTGCGGTAGGCGACCCGGCCGTCGCCATGGATGCGGGCCACCGCGCGCCGCGACGACAGGCAGAAGCTGTGCACGCTCATCGGCATTCCCCCGGTGTGGGTGTAGGCGACCTCGACATGGCAATCGACCACCATGGAGCTGCCGACGAACCCCATCGGACCCATGCCGATCGAGTTGCCGAGCTCTTTCAGCTCGTCTTCCAGGGCCGCGACCTGCGGGTCGGGATGGCGGTCGCCGACCACGCGCAGGCAGGCCGCCTGCTTGCCAAGGGTCATTGAGGCGTCCTTCGAGCCGCCCAGCCCGACGCCGACGATGGCCGGCTGGCAGGCCAGCCCCCGCTTGCCGAACGCGATCATCACGTCGAGGAAGAAGCGCTTGATGCCGTCGATCCCGTCGCCGGGGAACAGCATCCGGTAGTCGGTGCCGAACAGCCCACCCTTATGCACCGTGGTGAGGTCGATCCAGTCCGCTTGCGGCTCGAAGGCATACTCGATCTCCGGCGCCAGGATGCCGACATTGTTGTTGAAGTCGTGGCGGGTCAACGGATGCACCCGGTTCGGGCGCAGCGGCACCGCGTGGGTGGCCCGAGCCGTGGCCTGGCGCAGCGCCTGCTCCAGGGCCACGAAGCCGCCCTCGATCCGCGCCTCGTTGCCGACCTTCACATAATACCGCGGCAGCCCGGTATCGGCGCACATAGGGCGGCGATCCTCCGTCGCCGCCTCCCAGTTGTCGATCATGGTGCGCAGCACGAAGCTGCCCAGCTCGCCGCTCTCGGTATCCAGCATCCCCTTGACCCCGGCCAGGTAGTCGTCGGGGATATCGATCGACGCCTTGCGCATCAACTCGAAGGCGGTGTCCTCGATCAAGCGGATGGCGATCATGGCGCCGCTGTCTCCCACTCAGTCTCTCGCGGCCGGCCGCCTGGAACCTCTATTATATCGAACACCCGATGATCGTATTGAATTATCTAGCTAAAGGAACGCCCGGCGGATCAGGTTGAGGCCGAGGAGCAAAAGGGCGGCGAGCAGCACCTTGCCGAACAGCTCCTGGTCGATGCGGTCACGCACCCATTGGCCCATGAGTAATCCGGCCGCCGCCGGGACACAGGCGAGCCCGGACCACACCGCCAGCTCCGCCGTCAGCACGCCGTGCACCGCGTAGGCGGCGGCCAGCGGCACCGCGCCGCAAAACCAGATCAGACCGACGGCGCCGATGAACAGGTCCTTGGGTAGCCGCAGCGCCACCAGATACATGGTAATCGGCGGCCCGTAGACCACCGAGATGCCGCCGATCAACCCGCCGGCGAACCCGGCCAGTACGCCGACCCATTTCTCCGCCCTGGCGGCGAGCCGCAGGCTCGGCGCCAGGTACGCGGTCACGGTGAAGGTGACCACGATGGCGCCCAACAGGCCGTACAGCACCCTGGGCGGGATGTGCATCACCAGGCTGGCGCTCCCCCACAAGCCCACCGCCAGGGACAAGACCACCGGCCAGAACCGCTTGAGGGCAACCTGCATGTAGCCGCCGCGGAGCAGTTGCCACAGGTTGGACATGAGGATGGGCCCGACCAAGAGCGCCAGCGCGGTCGGCACGTTGAGGAGGGTCGACATGATCGAGATTGACACGATCGGCAGACCGAGGCCGACCACGCCCTTCACCATGCCGCCGCACAGCATGGCGACGGCAACCAGGATCAACGCGGCGAGGGCGCCGTCACCCATCGCCGGTTGCCGGATTCGATAGCCGCCCGGTCGATGGTTGCATTCGCTTGGGCTCGCCGGTTGGTTGCCGGCGCATGCTACATCCTGTCGGAATTCGCGAAAAGCCGTCGCCTCAGCGACGCCGCCGGAACGGGAAATGCCCTAGACGGCCACTCGCTGCGTGCCGACGGCTGCGTCCGCCAGGCCATAGAGGCCACGCTGGCCAGGGATCGGATGGAAACGATTGGTCACGCCGAGCACGGTCTCGCTGGCGCCGAGACAGAGCACTCCATCGGGCGGCAACAGGCCGGCGATCCCCTCGAGCACCTTGCGCTTGGTCGCTTGGCCGAAATGCATCAGCACGTTGCGACAGAATACGACGTCGAAGCGGCCCAACGGTCGCGGATCGTGAAGCAGGTTGAACTCCTGGAACTTGACCATGGCGCGGATCGAGGCGTCGATCCGCCACCGATCGCCCGCCCGCTCAAAGTACTTCACGATCAAGGTGATCGGCAGGCCGCGCTGCACCTCGAACTGGGTGTACAGCCCCGTCTTGGCCTTCTCCAGCATCTCGCGCGACAAGTCGGTGGCCACGACGTCGACGCGCCAGCCGTCCAGCTTCCGGCCTTGCTCCTTGAGCACCATGCAGATCGAGTAGGGCTCCTGGCCGCTGGAGCAGGCCGCGCTCCAGATCCGGATGCACCGGTCCGGTCGGCTGGCCATGAGTCGCGGCAGCACCTTCTCGCGCAGTATCTCAAATGGCAGGATGTCGCGGAAGAACAGCGAGTCGTTGCTGGTCATCGCCTCGGTGATGTCGTCGAGCAGCCGGTCATCCGGCTGCCGTCGGATCAACAGCGCGACCTCGTCCAGGTCCTTGAATCCAAATTTGCGGGCCACCGGCATGAGCCGCGATTGGAGCAGGTAGACCTTGTGCCGGGACAGCTTCAAACCGGCCCGCCGTTCGAGAATCCCGCTCAGGAGTTCGAAATCCTCCCGCTTCATGCCGCCGGCCCCCTGGCAAGTCGATCCACATACGGACCGATCTCGGAGACCGGCAGCGCCGCCGCGCACCGGCAGGTGCCGGCCTCCGGCGGGGTCATGGAAGCGATGGGCCGGCGCAAGACAGGCTCGAGGCTCATTTACAGCAGTCCAACTTGCGCAAGCTTGCTGTGGATGATCGCCGTATCGAATGGTTTCATGATGTACTCGTCGGCACCGGCGTCGAGCGCCGTCTTGATGTGCTCAAGGCCGTTTTCGCCGGTGCAAAACACCACGACCGGCATTTTGCCACCGGCCATCCGGCGCAACGCCGTCAGGAATTCGATCCCATTCATCACCGGCATGTGCCAGTCGAGCAGCACCGCGTCCGGCATCCGTTGCCCGCAGCGGTCCAGCGCCTCCTTCCCGTCCGCAGCCTCGCTGACCGTGAACCGCAACTCTTCCAGGATCTTCCTGGCGACCATGCGAATGACCCGGGAGTCGTCGACGATAAGGCAGGATTTCATGACGATGCTCCGGCAAGGAACGCCACCCTGATGGCGGCCTGCGGCGGCGCGGGCGCGAGCGCCCCGGTCTCGGCGGACTTCCTGCCAAGCCCCAAGCTGTCAGGATTTGATTAAAAAAGGGGTAAGACGGCGGGCCCGCAGGCCGGCTCAAGCGCCGTCGATCGGTGCGGCCGTAATCTGGAATCGATTCGGCGAGGAGGCGACGTCGATGCGGGCTCCCAGCCGCGCCGCGAGCACCGCGCTGAAGTAGGCCTGCACCGTTCGTGCCGTCAGCCGCTCGACCGCGATCTCCGGGTCCAGCGCCGCCGTCAACTCCTCAGTGAGACCCGCCTTGTCGCCCCGTGCCGCGACCTCGAATCGGTGCGCCGTTGGCGTCGATGACACGGCGACGCCAAGCGTGCCTCCCCCGGGCAGGCCCTCGGTGGCCAGCGCCACCAGGTTGAGCAACAGCTTGCCCCAGCCGGGGGCCGGCGGCGCCGGCGGCAGCGCCGCGTCCGGCCAGGCCAGCCTTTTCGTGCCGTCCTCCAGAATCCCTTGCACCAGGTCACGCACCTCCCGGAAGGACTGAATCGAGCGCGAACCGGCGAACCCGTAAGCCATGCGGTAGAACTTCAAGTGCCCGGTCACTTTCCTGGCGCTGCTGCCGATCAGCTCGGTCGCCTCGTCGATGACGCTGGCGCCCAGTTCCTCGATCAGCTCGATGCCGTTGTTGATCGCGCCGACCGGATTGACCATGTCGTGACAGATGCGCGAGCACAACAACTCGGCCAGCCGGGTGTCGACGATCGAGGCCATCGCGTCGCTCCCTTCCGAGTCCACCGTCGGTCCGCCGGGGCGGTCCCGTCGAAGTCAGCCGCCGTTGTAGTCCGCCCCAGTACAATTGTTATAGCCTTGCCGCGGATCAGTCCATCGAGGGGACACCGCGATGTCCGATCGCTTCGCCCCGGGCGACTTCGTGCGCCTACCCGAGCAACCCGACTGGGGGCTTGGCCAGGTCCAATCGGTGGTCGGGCATCGGATCACCGTCAATTTCCAGCATGCCGGCAAGCGGTTGATCAACATCGACGTGGTTGACCTGGTTCCGGCCGCCGATGATGATGACCAGGGGCCTAGTCCGGCCAAGGCATAGGGCCGGACCTCGCCGAACGGGACAACGGCTTGGGCAGTCCATGAATGAGAGTAGCCCCGAGGCGCCTCGACTGATCCACCCGGGATCGGGCCGCAGGCGGACCGTCCCGCATCCCAAGGGCCGACAGGTCGACCCGGAGGCGCTCAGACAGGTGCGCGACCTGCTGGGTGACCGGTCGCGCCGTCGCGACCTTTTGATCGAGCACCTGCACCTGATCCAGGACCGGTACGGTTGCTTGTCGGCGGCGCATCTGGCGGCACTGGCGCAGGAGATGCGGCTCTCCCAGGCGGAGGTCTACGAGGTCGCGTCCTTTTATGCCCATTTCGACATCGTGATGGAGGGCGAGCCGGCGCCGCCGCCGGTCACGGTTCGGGTGTGCGACAGCCTCAGCTGTGCGCTGATGGGCGCGGAGGGGCTGTTGTCCGAGCTGCCGGCGGCCCTGGGCGACGAGGTGCGTGTGGTCCGCGCCCCCTGCATGGGCCGCTGCGATGCCGCGCCGGTGGCTGCCGTCGGTCATCATCACCTGGGTCATGCCGCCGTCGAGGCGGTCGCCGCGGCGGCGCGCGGCGGGGTGACCCAGACGGGGGGCCCCCACCCACCCTCGCTCGACGACTACCGCGCCCAGGGTGGCTACCGACTGCTGGCGGATTGCTTGGCTGGCCAGCGCATGGTGGAGGACGTCATCGGCATTGTCGAGGCTGCCGGGCTGCGCGGCCTTGGCGGCGCCGGCTTCCCGGCCGGGCGCAAATGGCGGTTTGTCCGCGCCGAGCCGAAGCCGCGCCTGCTTGCGGTCAATGCCGACGAAGGCGAGCCCGGCACCTTCAAGGATCGTTGGGTGCTCGAGCGGGACCCGCACCGCTTCCTCGAAGGGGCGCTGATCGCCGCCTGGGCGATCGAAGCAGAGGAAATCTATATCTATCTGCGCGACGAATACCCGGGGATTCGTGAGCTCTTGCACCGGGAGATCGCGCACCTGCACGCGGCCGGGCTCGGCCAGGGTGTGACCCTGCATCTGCGCCGCGGCGCCGGCGCCTATATCTGCGGCGAGGAGTCGGCGATGCTGGAGAGCATCGAGGGCAAGCG
>JBHICX010000076.1:0-9117 GCA_046759805.1 Kiloniellales bacterium
CGCACTGGTCTCGGTCGCCTGTATCGCGATCCTGACCACGTTGGGCGGTTCGTTGGTCAACATCTTCACGGCCGTTGACACCAGCCTGAACACCGCGACCGCCTCCACCACCCCGTAAGACGGGATACCCGTGTCTCTGAGCGGCGGCGTCGCCTGCGCCGGCACAAAGGCAGTTGCCTTTCTCCGGCGCAAGGCGGCGTCGCGGCCTCAAAGAAGGCGGCACTTCGAACCAGCCGGCCCGCCCGGCCGTGCCGGTGGCGCTCTGTGGCGGTTCGCCGCGACACGCAACCGGGCAGTCGGATCCGGCCCGCTTTCGACGGCCGATCCCAAATCCATGAGGGCCTCACATCCCGCCCTTGCACCCTATGGCTAGGGGTTGCGCTCGACCGAACCCGCCGCCTGGCGGAGCCGGCTCGTGCCTGGGGATGCGGCTTGTCGCGCGGGAGTGTAGCCGTAACTCGAACAACTGAACGAATTTTAATTCGAGTGTTTCTCGGTTCGGCTTCGAAGGCGGTGTCCAGCTAAACAAAGATAACAGAATTTTAGTGATTACACTGCATTGTTGATTGGCCGGAAACCTCTCGCGGATATGTTGCCCACACCGAGAGGGGCAGTCTTACATCCGTGACAAACGGAGGAGGACATGCTTGCTCGGATCATCACGTTCTTCAAGGACGACTCCGGCCCCACGGTGATCGAGTATGGGCTGATCGGCGCACTGGTCTCGGTCGCCGCTTTCGCGGCCCTGATGGCGTTGGGTGGTTCGTTGACCAACATGTTCGCGACCGTTGACACCGACGTGAGCACCGCGGCCACCTCGGCTGCCGGCGCCGGTGCCACCACCCCGTAAGAAGGCATGCCCGTGGCTCTGAGCGGCGGCGGCGCATTCGCCGGCACAAAGGCGGTTGCCTTTCTTCGGCGCAAGGCGGCGTCGCGGCCTCAAAGAAGGCGGCACTTCGAACCAGCCGGCCCGACCGACCGTACCGGTGACGCTCTGTGGCGGTTCGCCGCGAACTGATCGAAGGGTTCGATATGTAAAGACTTTATTAATACAAGGATAACGAATTTTATTTTGCTCGGTTCGGCTTCGAAGGTGGTATCCAGCTAAACAATTAACAGAATTTTAGTGATTACGCTCCATTGTTGATTGGGTCGGAAATCTCTCGCGGATATGTTGCCCACACCGAGAGGGACAGTCTCACATCCGGGCACAGACGGAGCGGTGATGACGATTCGGGCGACTAGGAATGCATGGCGTAACGATGATCTTGTCCGAAGGCGTCGGTTGCCGGTCCGTGGCCCCGGCCCGGTGCGGAGGAAGACCAGGAGGGCGGCCGCATGATCCTGCCCGGTTGGCTTGACTCTGCCAGTCTGTTGCTGTTCGCCGCGGCGCTCATTTGGGCGGCCGGAAGCGACCTGCTGCGGCTGCGCATCCCCAATCCGGTGGTGGTCGCGATCGCGGCGCTTTATCCCCTGCACGCCATCAGCGCCCCCGAGCCGGTCGACTGGCAGGGCGCGCTGGTGGTCGCTGGCCTGGTGTTGGCCGTTGGGTTTGGCCTGTTCGAATTCCGCATCCTTGGCGGCGGTGACGCCAAACTGCTTGCCGCGGCGGCGCTGTGGGCCGGCCCGTCGCAGATCGTTACTCTCTTGCTGTCCACGGGCATCATCGGGGGCCTGCTCGCCATTTTGGCGACCACGCCGCTGCGCCTGCTGCTCCCCTACGTGGCGGCGGCAACGCGCGTCGACGCCGATGCCGGTCGGCTGATGAAGATGCAGATACCCTACGGCGTCGCCATCGCGGCGGGGGGTCTGATCGTCGCCGCCAGGCTGGCGGGCGTCTAGGTCGATGCATAGGAGGCACTGACCATGAACCTTCGCACAATCCTGATCTTGAGCGTCGCCTTGATCGTGGCTGCCGGCACCGCCTTCGTTGCCCGCGGCTGGCTCGACGCCCAGCGCGCCGCCCTTCTGGCGGCGATGCAACAGCAGGCCACCGAGCGGGAAGAGGCGGAAGAACCGTCGAACTACGTCCTGGTTGCCGTGAACCACATGCCGACCGGACATTTCGTCCAGCCCGACGACCTCGCCTGGCAGGCCTGGCCCGAGGAGACCGTGGTCGACAGCTACGTTCGTAAGGGCGAAGGCACCGTCGAAGCCTTCGTGGGTGCGGTGGTTCGCACCCCGATGACCCCCGGCGAGCCGATCACCGAGGCGCGCGTCGTTCGTCCAGGCGACCGTGGCTTCCTGGCTGCCGTGCTGGAGCCCGGCATGCGTGCCGTGGCGGCAAAGATCGACGCCACCTCCGGGGTCGCCGGGTTCATCTTTCCGGGCGACCGGGTCGATGTGATCCTCACCCACAATATCAAGATCATCGGCCTGCACCCCACGAAGAAGGACAAGGAGGTCACCCGCAAGGCCAGCGAGACGGTGCTGCGCGATGTACGCGTGCTGGCTATCAATCAGAGCACATATAACGAGAAGGGCGAACCGGAGATCGGCAAGACCGCTACCCTGGAGGTGACACCCAAACAGGCGGAGATGGTGCGCGCCACCGCCGCCCTGGGCAGGCTGTCTTTGAGCCTGCGCAGCCTTGCCAGCGAGCAACCGCAGCCGCAAGACGATCGAAAGGCCGACCCGGTCGGACTCGACGAACGCCCCGTCGCCGGCACCGAGGAGGGTTACGCCTTCGATGAGCTGTCGACCGACTATCTCAGCCGTTTCGTTCGTCGTGACGGCCGAACCCATACCTGGGACGCGGAGGTGAGTCAGCTGCTCACGCCGCCGGTTCCGATGCCGAGCGTGAACCATCAACTCCAGGTCACCCGCGGTAGCAAAACCGCGATTGTGGAGTTCACGACCGGCCAGAGCCCCTTCGAGTTCCTGCTCGAGGATAGGGACAAGGACGACGAGAAGGGGATTGAGGACCTGTTCAGGGACTTGTTGAAGCAGAAGGAGGACGACGAGGTCGCGACGGCCTATTAGGGACCGCGCGACACGCCGCAACATGCCCCATACGCACGTGCCTTCGGTCCCGTCCTGGGGCCCCTGACCGAAAGAGCAAGATCAAGAAAGACCCAACCAGGGCGCCGCGGACAATAAGGATCGGAGACTGGAAGGAGGGTACTACCATGACGTTAGCGACCGCTAAGCCGCAGGCGGCACCGGAGAGGTCGGAGGGCGAGCCGTTCGCCGCCTTCGTCACCGACTCGACGGCGCGGGAGATCATCGTCAAGTCCGCGGCGGCCCGCAACTGGCCCGAGGTCGCCGTGGAACGCGGAGACATCGGGTCGGCGATCAAGTACGCCTCGGAGTTCGCCTCGGAGGATGCGGGGCCCTCGATCATTATCGTCGAGCTCGGCACGCCGGAGCGTGCCGCCCTTGATGTCACCGCCCTGGTGCAAAGTTGCGGCCCGGACACGGCGATCATCGGCCTGGGGACGATCAACGACGTCGAGCTGTATCACGAGCTGACCGAGTTGGGGTTGACCGACTATCTGGTAAAGCCGATCAGCGAGGATGCCCTCGATCGGGTGTTGGATCGGGCGATCCGCGCCACTTCGGGGGACCCGGATGAAGCGAAGAGGGGCAAGCTGATAACCATCATCGGCGCCCGCGGCGGCGTGGGTGCCAGCACCGTCGCGCTCAACTGCGCCTGGCTGATGGCGCATGAGCAAAACCTGCAGACCGCCCTGCTCGACCTCGATCTGTATTTCGGGACCTCGGCGCTGTTGCTCGACCTGCTACCCGGCCGGGGCCTGCGCGAAGCGCTGGAGAACCCGGACCGCATCGATCCGCTGTTCGTGGCCGGCGTCATGGTCAACGCCAGCGATCGCCTTTTCATTCTCGCCGGCGAGGAGCCGCTGGAGGAGGATCTCCAGTACGATCCGGCCGCGCTCGACCAACTGACCAGCGAGTTGCGGCGCACCTACTCGCGGGTGGTGATCGACCTGCCGCGCAGCATGACGCTCCCGCATCGCTACATACTGACCGCGTCCTCGCAGGTCGTGATCGTGACCGACCAGACGCTACCGGCGGTCCGAGACACCGTGCGTCTGCGCAAGCTGGTCCGCGAACGGGCGCCTCGGGCCCGAATCCTGGTGGTCGCCAACAATGTCGGTGCCAAAACCCAGGTTGCCTTTTCCAAGGCCGAATTCGAGCGCGGTATCGAGGCCCGCCTCGATCATCTCATACCGCACGATCGGAATGTGGTCAGGGCCGCCCTGCATGCCGGAAATACGGTGCCGCAGCAGGCCAAGGGGAGCAAGCTCACGGCTGCCCTGCGCGGGCTGGCCATAGATATAACCGCGATGCAGCCGGTAAAGCAGCGTGGTGGCTTCCTGCGCCGCCGCCGGTCGATCCGCCGATAGCCTCGGCTGGATGCTGCCATGTTCGGCAGACGCAAGGATGCCAATGGCGGTCGCCGTCGGCCGTTGATTCAGCCGCTTGAGGGTAACGGTTCGCTGGCCCATGTCGCGGTGGCTGAATCGCTGCCGCCTGTCAATGACGTCGATCCCGGCCCGTCCACCGGCAGCGATGACATCACCGTGTCGAAGCCAATGGCGCATGGCGACGGCATTCGCGGCGCCCTGGAACTGGTTCGTCCGGCGCTCACCGAGTATCTCGCCGGGATGGATCTCAAGGAGGTGTCGGAAGCCGAACTCGCGCAAACCGTGGACAGCATTGCCGGCGAGGTGTTGAGCCTCGCCGGCCAACGGCTCGACGCGGACAAACAGTGCAAACTGGTCACCGGTCTGGTCGCCGAACTCATGACATCGGCGGACTCCGCCGCGGCAACGCCGCCCACGGAGGTCTCGCCCGAACCGGCCCCATGGCCGGCGGCCCGGGACGATGCCGTCATGCCGGCGGAGCCGCCCCAGACGCCGGGCTCGCTTGATGTGCCGGCCGAAAGGCGCCGGTCCAAGCAAGGTGGCGGCGTGTCCGCCAGCCGATCCAGCGTCGAAGCCGCGAAGAGGGTGATTCAGCCGAAGCTGATGCAGCGGATCGACGTCAGCGCGGCCGCGCAGTTGCCGCGCGAAGCCTTGGGCAAGGAGCTGTCGGACCTGGTCATCGAGCTGTTGGCGGAAGACAAGCTGCAGCTGAACCTGGCGGAGCATCGCGAACTGATCTCGGCGCTGCTCAACGACATGCTGGGGCTCGGGCCGCTTGAGCCCCTGTTGGCCGACGACGGCGTCACGGACATCGTGGTCAACGGCGCCAAGCAGGTCTATATCGAGCGGGACGGCAAGCTCGAACTCACGTCCGTCGAGTTCCGAGACAACCGGCATGTGATGAACATCGCGACCCGCATCGTGACCCGCGTCGGACGACGGGTCGACGAAACATCGCCAATCTGCGACGCCCGCCTCGAGGACGGCAGCCGCGTCAACATCATCATCCCGCCGCTGGCCATCGACGGCCCGTCCATCTCCATCCGCAAGTTCGCCAGGCGCAGGCTCACCCTGGATGTCATGGAGACTCAGCGCAACTTGTCGCGCCAGATGGCGCAGGTGCTGCGCATCGCCGCGCGCTGCCGCTGCTCGATCCTGATCTCCGGCGGCACCGGCTCGGGCAAGACCACGCTGTTGAACGCGCTGTCGCAGCTGATCGATGAGGGCGAGCGCATCGTCACCATCGAAGATGCGGCCGAGCTGCAGCTGCAGCAGCCGCACGTGGTGCGCCTCGAGACCCGGCCGCCGAACCTCGAAGGCCAAGGCGAGGTCACCATGCGGGACCTGGTGAAGAACTCGCTCAGGATGCGCCCGGACCGGATCATCCTGGGCGAGGTGCGCGGCGGCGAGGCCATCGACATGCTGCAGGCCATGAACACCGGCCATGAGGGCTCATTGGGCACGATCCACGCCAACCGGCAACGTGATGCGTTGACCCGGCTGGAAAACATGGTCGGCATGGGCGGTCTCAACCTCCCCAGCAAGGCGGTGCGCACCCAGATCGCCTCGGCGCTCGACCTTATTGTCCAGGTGGCACGAATGCGCGACGGCATGCGCCGCGTCGTCGGGATCACCGAGGTCCTGGGTATGGAAGGCGAGGTCATCACCATGCAGGATTTGTTCGAGTTCCAGTTCGAGGGCGAGGACGAAAAAGGCATGGTGAAGGGGAGTTACAGATCCACGGGTCTGAGACCCCATTTCACGCCCCGCGCCGAGTACTACGGGCTCGGCCAGGCGCTTTTGGACCAGGTGAAATGACCGGGGACGCCCTGATCGCCGGCCTTATCGACCACGGGCCAATGGTGGTCATCGTCGGTGCCATGCTCGCCGGCCTGGTCATGGTACTTGCCGTGGCGGACGCTATCGGCAGCCCAGCCAGACGCAAGCGCAAGCGCCTGGAATCGCTGCACGTGCGGCTCAAGGCTGGCCCTCGGGCACGGCCCGCCATGAACGTTCAGCTCAAACGCGACACCAAACTGAGCGACGTGCCGATCCTCGACCGCTTCCTGCGCCAATTTCTGCCGCGGCCCGAGAAACTGCGGCTGCGCCTGAGCCGCACCGGGTTGAAGATCAACCTGGGTACCTATGCCCTGTTCAACGCCGTGCTCCTGGTCGGCACGATGCTGGCTTGCCTGGTTTCCTTCAAGCTCTCGCCGCTGACCAGCGTGCTGATCGCGGTCTTGGTCGGGCTCGGCCTGCCCCACTTCGTCATCGGTTTCATGATTGCCCGTCGGCAGAAGAAGTTCCTGGGGCTGTTCCCCGAGGCCATCGATCTGATGGTCCGCGGGCTCAGGTCCGGCCTTCCGATCACCGAAACCGTCGTCACCGTTGGTCGTGAAATGAACGATCCGGTCGGTACCGAGTTCCGCCAGATGGCCGAATCGGTGCGGCTAGGCGAGACTCTGGAAGAAGCGGTCTGGCAAGCGGTCGAACGCACCGGCCTGTCGGAACTGAATTTCTTCGTGACCGCGCTGTCGGTGCAACGCGAGACCGGAGGAAATCTCACGGAAACCCTGGACAATTTGTCCGACGTGTTGCGCAAGCGCCGACAGCTGAAGCTGAAGATCAAGGCCATATCGGCCGAGGCGCGGGCCAGCGCCACGATCATTAGCGCCCTGCCGTTCGTGATGTTCTGCATCATCTACCTGCTCAACACGGACTACGTGATGAAGCTGTTCATCGACCCGCGCGGGATGTACATGGTGGGCGCCGGCCTGTTCCTGATGGTTGTCGGCATCCTGGCCATGATCAAGATGGTGAGGTTCGAGGTATGAACCTGGATCGCTATCTGCCGCTGGGAATGACCACACAGGACATGATTACCGCGCTGGTCGGCGCCGTCGCGTTCCTGACCATTGCCCTGGTCTGGCAGGCGCTGCTCGGGCCCTCGCCGAGCCGGCGCCGGATCATGGAGCTGGCCAAGCGCCAGGACGCGCTGCAGGAGGGAATTACCGGGGTGCCCAAACGAGCCGCCTCGCCTCGGAACAGCCTTGACTTGATGCGGCGCACGGTCAACTGGCTCAGGTTGATGCGGGGCAAGAAGGCGGAGCAGATCGCGGACCGCCTGGCCCAGGCCGGCTGGCGTTCGCGCGACGCCATCATCGTGTTCCTGTTCATGAAGGTGGCGATGCCGATCGCTTTCGGTCTGGGCACGGTGTTGGCGATCTATAGCATGAACCTGTACGGCTTGCCGCCCCTGGTGCAGCTGCTGATCGCCGGGACGTTGGTCGGGTTAGGAATCTATGCCCCGGATCTGGTCGTCAGTAGGGTGGCGACCAATCGCCATGCCGTGATTCGCAAGGCCCAGCCGGATGCCCTGGACTTGATGGTGATCTGTGCCGAGGCGGGACTGAGCCTCGATGCGGCGCTCTCAAGGGTGGCGCGGGAGATCGCGCCGGGATCTCCGGCGTTGGCCGACGAGCTCGAGGTGACGTCGATTGAGCTTGGGTTCTTGCCGGAGCGCCGCACGGCCCTTACCAACCTCGTCAAGCGTACGCAACTGTCGTCCATGCGCGCGCTCGTCAACGCGCTCATGCAGACCGAGACCTACGGCACGCCGCTCGCCCGTTCGCTGCGCGTGCTCGCCGCCGAGATGCGCGGCGTGCGCTTGATGAAGGCGGAGGAAAAGGCGGCCCGGCTGCCGGTGACTCTCACCGTGCCGATGGTGCTGTTCATCCTGCCGTCCTTGTTCATCGTGCTGATCGGGCCCGGCATCCTCGACATCATCGACGGTCTCCTGGGGCTGCAATAGGGCCGTCAGGGGCCGGCATCCAGGCGTCACCCGCCGGGGCCTTGCGCCGGCGGCAGTGCATGGATGGGACGCGGACGGCTACTCGATGCGCGGCGGGGACGGGCCCGGCCCCGGGGCGGCGTCGTTCATCGATTCAATGAAGCTGAGCAGCGCCGGATCGGCGAGCGGCGATAGGTCTCCCGCCGCCAGCCCCGGCGGCGCCTGCTTGGGTTCGATTTCGCTCCGATAGGCGCCCACCGACTTGGCGCCGCCGATCGCCTGCTTGCGCGCCCGCAGAACCTGGTAATAGGCAAGATTCTTCTGCACCGACTCCTCGTCAAGGTCCATCCGTGCGATCCGCGCCGCCTCGGTCATGTCGCCGGCCAGGCCGTAAGCCAGCGCCAGGTTCTGCCGGTGCCGGGGAGTGGCGCCGGGATCGAGGGCGATGGGGAGCAACAGGTCGATCGCCTCTTGGTGGGCGCCAGAAAAGGCGAGTGAAAGCGCGAGGTTGTTCAGAACCGTCTTGTTGTTGGGGTCGATCTCGAGGGCCCGGCGATAGACCTGCTGCGCCGCCGCATAGTCACCCAACATGTCGAGCGCCACACCCTTGCCGCTGTATCCGCGCACGTCGCCGGCGGCCCGTCGGATCGCCTCGTCGAACTGGGTCAAGGCGAGCGCCGGTTGGTCCTGGGCGATCAACGCGTTACCGAGACCACGATAGGCATCGACCTTGGCGCCCCGTGAGATGGCGTCGTGATAGGCCATGACCGCATCGTTGTAGGCACCCAGCGCCAACAGCGTGTCGCCCATGGCCAGGTACGGCTCCGGACTGAGCGGGGCCATATCGGCGACCCGACGGTAGATGGTGACCGCGGAGACGAGATCGCCGCCCGCCCGCGTCCGGTCGCCCACACGCTGCAGCGCCGCCGCCGGACCGCT
>JBHICX010000077.1:0-9101 GCA_046759805.1 Kiloniellales bacterium
GTGGGCCCATGGTATATGCTTGGTCTAACACATTAACGACCGCAAGGTGTTGGCCGCCGGCCGGCATGCCGCCACCCGCCGTTCTCGCCGCGCCCGCCCCTTGGCTTGCGATTTTTGTGACTTGACGGCAGTGTGGGGCGATTGCCCGCCGCGTCCGGACGTATTAGGGTAAATCCCCGAAGGGAGGACCGAGGCAGCTTGCAGAAGTCGTTGCTGGTGGGCGCCGTGGGCGTGGTGGTGCTGGCCATAGCCCTCGGTTGGAACTACGCGATAAACAGGGATGTGGCGGAGTCCGAGCCGCCGGTGGCCCCGGTGGCCGAGGCACCCGTCCCGCCCGAGACCGAGACTCTGGCGCCGTCCCGCCCCAAGGCACCGGCGGAGGAACCCTTGCCGCCGCCCGCGGACGAGCCGTCGGCGCCGAATACGGCGGCCGCCAAGCATGGGCTCACATCGCCCAGCTTCGACGTGGTGCGCGTCAACCCGAAGGGCGACACGGTGATCGCGGGGCGCGCCGAGCCGGGCATGACCGTCACGGTCCTGGACGGCGGGCGGGAGATCGGCAGCGTCATCGCCGACACGCGCGGCGAGTGGGTGCTGCTGCCGAGCGAGCCACTGCCGCCGGGCAGCCGTGAGTTGAGCCTGAGCGGTGAGATGCCGGATGGCCCATCGGTAGAATCCGCGCAAGTGGTCGTGCTGGTGGTGCCGGAGCCGGAAAAGGACATCGCCGGGCGGCCCAGCACGGAAGGCGAGGCGCTTGCCCTTGCGGTACCGCGGGCGGGGGAAGAGGGCGACATGGTGGTGCTGCAGGCGCCGCCAGCGTCCCCGCAACCCCCGGCCCGTCCGCCGGGGCGGGCCGAACCGGCCATCGCCCCGACGAAGCCGCCGGCGCCACCCGAACCGGCCGTCGCCCCGGCAAAGCCGGTGCCGCCACCCGAACCGGCCGCCGCGCCGGTGCAGCCGCCCCCGCCACCCGAACCGGCCGTCGCTCCGGCAAAGCCACCACCGCCACCCGAACCGGCCATCGCCTTGGCAAAGCCGGTGCCGCAACCCGAACCGGCCGCCGCCCCGACGAAGCCGCCGGCGCCACCCGAACCGGCCATCGCCTCGGCGAAGCCGGTGCCGCAACCCGAACCGGCCATTGCCCTGGCAAAGCCAGTGCCGCAACCTGAACCGACCGCCGCCCCGACAAAGCCGCCGCCGCAACCCGAACCGGCCATTGCCCTGGCAAAGCCGGTGCCGCAACCCGAACCGGCCGCCGCCCCGGCGAAGCCGCCAGCCAAGCCAGAGCCTGCGCCGCCGGTTCGCGAGCTGGCGCTCAAGATCGTCGACTACGATGTGTTGGGCCGACTCCTCATCATCGGCCGGGCGGAACCGGGGGCGCAACTGTTCGTCTATCTGAGCGACCATCTCATCGGCCACGCCGAGGCCGACCCGAGGCGGACCTGGCGGCTGCGCCCCGGAACGCCGGTGGCGCCGGGCGAATACCGCCTTCGCGTCGACGATGTCGGCGAGCATGGCAAGGTGCTGGCACGGGTCGAGGTACCGTTTGTTCGCAGCGAGATCCCGCTCACCTTGTTGCGCCACAAGTACGCCATCGTGCAACCCGGGAACAGCCTGTGGCGGATCGCCCGGCGCACCTACGGCGCCGGCATCAAATACACGGTGATCTATCAGGCCAACAAGGATCAGATCCGCGACCCCGATCTCATCTATCCGGGTCAGGTTTTCAAGCTGCCAGCGGCCGGGTGATCCGGCCGTTGCAAGGTTCCCCGACCCCCGCAACGGGTGCCGGATCGGTGTGGTGATCAGCGACGATGGGAGCGCTGTTGCGCCGACGCCGCAAAGATTTGCGGTGTCTTCTTAAGACTCGACATCAATTCGCCATCCCGCCACCATGGGGGGCGCCGTTATAGCGTTATCCGATCACTTGGAATCGGTTCCAGCCCACGCCCCCACCCGGGGCCACCCACGGAATCGCCTGCCTTCGCCGACCTTCCTTCGTCCGCCGAAGCGGACTTCGCGAAGGCGGGAGCGAAGCCCCGGCTTCGCGCAGGCAGGTATGCTATGGGTGGCCGGGTGGGGGAGCGGGACGGGTCAAGATCAAGCACCGGTAGTATTACTCCGGCAGTCCCGCCTTGCGCAGGCCGTCGAGCCAACGCTCCATCGCTTCGGGTTCCTTGATCGGGATCTGGGTCCGGACCTGGGAGACGGTCAGACCGGGCAAGAGGCGGAGCAGATCTTCGATGTCCCTTCGCGCCTCGTTCTCGCGGCCCAGGTGCGCCAGGCTCGCGGCGCGCTGGCGATAGGCGCTGACCAACCGGGGGTTTTCACGGAGCATCGACCCCGCCACCTGGACCACCTCGTCATAGCGACCGGTGATGAACGCGGCGATACCCTTGGCGGCAAGCCATATTGTCTTGCTGTAATCGCGCGGGCTCAGCCGAATCGCCCGATTCGCCGCTTCAACCGCGGCCTCATAGTCACCCATCAGGCCATAGACCACGCCTAGGTAGCCATGGGCGGCCGCCAGGTTAGGGTTGAGCTCGATGGCCCTGTTCAAGGTGTCGATCGCGTCATCGTACTCACGGGACCAAGTGAGAACGAATCCCAGGACCGCGTGCGCCAAGGCGTCGCCGCCATCCAGGGAAACGGCTTGCCGTGCCGCGTCTGCCGCGGCCGCGCGCGACCGGGAGGCGTCCTCGCTCCAGCGGTAAACAATATCGAAGACATGGGTAACGGCGAGTTCGCTGTACGCTTGGGCCATCTTCGGGTCCACCGCGATTGCCTCAGCGAGCAGCCGCCGTCCGGTCTCGTTGGCCTCCTTCGTGTACTTCCCTAGATGCCAGCGCGCTTGCATGGCGCGTTCCCAGGCATCTAGGTCCGGCCCTGTCCTTCGGAAGGCGCGCTGCATCTCGGCGCTCAAGAATTCGGGCGCTACCGAAGCGACAATGTTCCCGGTGATCTCGTCCTGCACCGCGAATATGTCGTCGAGCTCGCGATCGTAACGCTCGGCCCAGACGTGACGGTCGCCGATGGCGTCGATAAGCTGGGCGGTGATGCGGACCCTGTTGGCCGCCCTACGCACGCTGCCTTCCAGCATGTAGCGGACGCCAAGCTCACGCGCGACCCGCTTCACATCGACCGCCATGCCCTTGTACGTGAAGCTCGAGTTGCGTGAGATGACGAAGAACCAGCGAAACCGGGACAGCGCCGTGATCAGGTCTTCGGCGATGCCGTCGGCGAAGAACTCCTGCTCGGGATCTCCGCTCATGTTGACGAAGGGGAGGACCGCGATCGAGGGCTTGTCCGGGAGCTCCAAGGCCGGCGGCGATTCAGGCCCGGCTTTGCCGGCCGCTGCCACGGCGCCGGGATTCAGGCGGTACACGCGAACCGGCTTGGCAATGTTCTTGACCGTTTGCTGGCCCAGGTCTTCGAACGCCAGATCCAGCTTGCCCTGAACCTGCTCGTAGACGACCCCGGAAATGCACACGCATCCCGGCTCGGCAAGCTCCTGGAGCCGGGCGGCGACGTTGACACCCTCGCCATAGATGTCGTCGCCCTCGACGATCACATCACCCAGATTGATGCCGATCCGAAACTCAATGCGCCGATCCTCGGGAACGCCGGCGTTGCGGTCCACCATGGCGGCCTGAATCTTGGAGGCACAGCGGACCGCATCGACCACGCTGGCGAATTCGACCAGCGCCCCGTCGCCCATGAGCTTGACGATACGGCCATGGTGCTCGGCTATTTCGGGATCGATGGACTGTTGGCGGTGGGTCTTCAGTCGCTCATGTGTCCCGGCTTCGTCGGCCTCCATGAGGCGGCTGTAGCCGACCACGTCAGCAGCAAGGATGGCGGTGAGCCTGCGCTCCATCGCCGGGGTCCTCGGGACGTACACATTGCGGCGCGTAACGGTGGAGACTCTATCCGACGGAAGTCAACAGCTTATCGCAAGCGTCGGACTCGGTTTCAGCGCCAAAGTGACCGGCATTGTTCTCCCGGGTCGGCGCCGGCGACAGATAAGGGATAGGCCGGCAAGCTTAAGCTATCGTAATATATAGCCCTGCAGTTGGCGGCAGGCGGAGTTGGCCAGGCACCATGTCGGCGCTTGACACCTTACAGATCAGAATCAGCCGGGACGGCTGGCCGTTCATCGCAGGGCTTGCCCTGGCCTCGGTCCTCCTCGGTGTCTATGTGATCGAGCCGTTGGGCTGGCTTGGCGCCCTGCTGACCCTCTGGTGCGCCTACTTCTTCCGCGACCCGGATCGGGTGACGCCGGTGCGCTCGGGGCTCATCGTCAGCCCCGCCGACGGGGTGCTGCGCCAGGTCGAGCGGGCGCCGCCACCGGCCGAGCTCGACATGGCGGCACGGCCGCTGGTGCGGCTCAGCATTTTCATGAACATCTTCGACGTGCATGTGAACCGGGTGCCGGCCGACGGCTCGATCGTGAAGCTTGCCTACCGGCCGGGCAAGTTCTTCAACGCCTCGTTCGACAAGGCAAGCGATGAGAACGAGCGGCAGTCGGTGCGCATGGCGCTGGCCTGCGGCCGCGAACTCGCCTTCGTGCAGATCGCCGGCCTCATTGCCAGGCGCATAAAATGCGCGTTGGGCCCCGGCCAGACCGTGCGCGCCGGCGAGCGCTTCGGCATGATCCGTTTCGGCAGCCGGGTGGATCTATACCTGCCCGAGGGGGTGGCGCCGCTGGTCGCCGTCGGGCAAACCATGCGGGCTGGCGAGACGGTCCTGGCGGACACCCTCGGTGTCGCCAACGAGCCGGCCCGCGAGGGGGAGCTGCGATAGATGGCAGCCGGGCCGCGCGCACGCTTCCGGCGGTTGTCGCCGAACAAGCTGATCCCCAACATGCTGACCGTGCTGGCATTGTGCGCCGGCTTGACGGCGATCCGCTTCGGCCTCCAGGACCGCTGGGAACTCGCGGTCGCTTGTATCGTGCTGGCCGGCATTCTGGATGGCCTCGACGGCCGCCTAGCGCGGCTCTTGGGCGGCACCAGCCGGTTCGGTGCCGAGTTGGACTCGCTGTCCGATTTTGCCTGTTTCGGCTTTGCGCCGGCCATACTGCTGTACTTCTGGAGCCTCGATCAGGCGGCCGGATTGGGCTGGCCCTTGGCGCTGTCGTTGGCGGTGTGCTGTGCCCTCAGGCTGGCGCGCTTCAACGTCTCGTTGGACGAGGACGACAGACCCCCCTGGGCGGCCCGCTATTTCACCGGCGTGCCGGCGCCGGCCGGGGCCGGCCTGGCCATCATGCCGATGATGCTGGAGTTCGAGTTCGCCAACGGAGTCTTCCGCGACCCCATGGTGGTCGGACCATGGACGGTCACGGTGGCGCTCTTGATGGTGAGCCGCATTCCCACGGTGTCGCTGAAGTCCTTCAAAGTGCCGCAGAAATTCGTCCTGCCGACGCTCATGTTCGTGGCGGTGATGGCGGCGTTCCTGGCCGGCAAACCCTGGCTGACCTTGACCGCGGTCGGCGTCCTCTATCTCGCCAGCATTCCGGTCAGTGTGGTCATGTACCAGGTGCACAAGCGCCGGTCGGGGGCCGAGGAGAAGCCGCCGCAGGTGGTGGCCGAGAACGTGGTGAACCACCTGGCCGCCCGCCTCAGACGCAAGCGGCACCCACGCGCCTGAACGGAGAACGCGCTCGTCGGGCTGCCCTGCGGCCGCACCACACAACAACGCCGGGTATATTCTAAGCTTGCTTAAAGTAAGCATGCTTAGTATAATCGACGGATGCTGTTCGACGATCCGGACCGAACCGTCGGCTTCCTCTTGCACGATGTCTCACGGCTGATGCGTAAGCGCTTCGACCGGCGGGCGCGCGCGCTGGGGCTGACGCGCGCGCAGTGGCGGGTGCTGGTACATCTGGCGCCGCGCCAGGGTATCAATCAGTCGGCGCTGGCCGACATCCTCGAGGTCGAGGACATCACCCTCGGTCGGCACATCGACCGACTGCAGGAGACCGGCTGGGTGCAACGCCGCCGCCACCCGGCCGATCGGCGGGCTTGGCGGCTCTATCTGACGAGCAAGGCGCAGCCGCTCTTGGATCGGATGGAGATCCTGGCGCGCGACACCCACGACGAGGCGCTGATGGACGTGTCGACGGGCGAGCGCGACGGCCTGATGGCCCTGCTGCTGCGCATCAAGACCAACCTGTTGTCGTGTGAGGCGGCGAACGGCGAGGTAGCCGACCAGGCGGAAGCCGTCGATGCGGGGAGATCGCGGCGTGTCGGATGAGACCACGGGCCCGGCGTCACCACGCCGCCGGCGCACCATGCGCCAGTTACCACGAAGGCTGTTGCTGAGCCTGGGGCCGCTGGCGATCGCCGGGGCCGGCGCCTACGCCTACGTCACCAGCGGCCGCTACGTGGACACCGAGAACGCCTACGTGAAGTCGGACAAGATCGCCATCAGCGCCGACGTCTCCGGCCGGGTCGACCTGGTGGCGGTGCGCGAGAACCAGTACGTCGGCGCCGGCCGGCTGTTGTTCCGACTCGACGACGAGCGGTTTCGCATCGCCCTCGCCCGCAAGCAGGCGTTGGTCGACAGGGCGCGGCGCGAGATCGAGGCGCTGCGTGCCCGGCACCGGCAGAAGATGGCCGAGCTGGAGATGGCAAAGGGAGACGTCGAGTACTATCGGCGCGAGCTTGAGCGCAGCGAAGAGCTGGGCAAGAGGGGGCACGTCCCGCAATCGAGGCTCGACAAGACCCGGCGCGACATGCTGATGGCGCGGCAGCGGGTTGAAGCCATCCACCAGGAGATCGCCGGTGTCTTGGCGAGCCTCGGCGGCGATCCCTCGATCCCGGTCCGGCAGCACCCAAGGGTCTTGGAGGCGATGGCCGAGCATGACCGGGCGGCGCTGGACGTGAGGCGGGCCACGGTGCTGGCCCCACAGTCCGGCGTCGTCAGCAAGCTCGAGCTGCAGGTCGGGGAATGGGTGACCGCCGGCCAGCCGGTGTTCAGCATGGTCGTCGCCGATACCGTGTGGGTCGAGGCCAACCTCAAGGAGACCGACCTGACCTACGTGCACGGCGGCCAGCGGGCCAGGGTCCGGGTCGACGCCTATCCGGGCCAGGTCTGGCAGGCCACCGTCATCGGCATCAGCCCGGCCACCGGTGCCGAGTTCGCCATCCTGCCGCCGCAGAACTCGTCGGGCAACTGGGTCAAGGTGGTGCAGCGGGTCCCGGTGCGCCTGGAGCTGGACGAACGGCCCGGAGCCCCGCCGCTGCGCGCCGGCATGAGCGTCGCCGTCGAGATCGACACCGAGAGACGGCGGCCGCTGCCCCGCACCATCGCCAGCGCCCTGACCTGGGTCAAAGGCGAGCACTGACCGCCCCGGTCGGCGGGAGCCAAGCCACCACATGACCGCTGCATGGGTCGCCCCCACCGGCGAGACGGCGCTCGGCCGCGCCTTCATCCTGGCCACCTTGACCCTGGTCACCATGCTGTACGCCATGACCGTGACCATCGCCAACGTGGCGCTGCCGCAGATGCAGGGGTCGCTGTCGGCGACCCAGGACCAGATCGCCTGGGTGGTCACCTCCAATATCGTGGCCACCGCGGTGGCGACGCCGATGTCCGGCTGGCTGGCGACCCGGCTCGGCCGCAGGCGTGTGCTGGTCTACGCGGTGCTGGGCTTCACCGCTGCCTCGATCCTGTGCGGGCTGGCGACCTCGGTCGAGGAGCTAGTGCTGTACCGCATCGCCCAGGGCGCCTGCGGGGCACCGCTGGTTCCGCTGTCCCAGGCGGTCGTCGTCGACACCTATCCGAAGGTCCAGCACGGCCCGGCGACGGCGATCTGGGGTATCGGTGTGATCCTGGGGCCGATCATAGCACCCAGCCTCGGCGGCTATCTGAGCGAGGCCTACAGCTGGCGCTGGGTGTTCTTCATGGTGGTGCCATTCGCGCTCATCTCCCTCATTGGCGTGCTCGCCTTCATCACCGAACAGCGCCGGGAAGAGCGGCTCAGGCTCGACTGGACCGGTTTCTTGGCGCTCGCCGTGGCGATCGCCGCGTTCCAATTGATGCTCGACCGGGGCGAGCGCAACGACTGGTTCGAGTCGACGGAGATCCTGGCCGAGGCCGGCCTGGCGCTCGCCGCCCTGTACGTCTTCGTGGTGCACAGCCTGACCGCCTCGAAGCCGTTCTTCAGCCCGCGGCTCTTGGAGGACCGGAACTTCACCATCGGCATCGTCATCGTCCTGTTGTTCGGCATGCTGAACTTCACGCTCATTACCCTGTTGCCGACGCTGTTGCAGGGCCTGCGCGACTATCCGGACTCGATCATTGGGCTGCTACTGGCGACGCGGGGTATCGGCACACTTGCCGGGTTCGCGATCATGCTGTTCGCCAGCCGGTTCGACCCGCGCATACCGCTTGCGATCGGCTTTCTCCTGCAAGGCGTCGCCGGCTGGTCGATGGCCCAGTTCGACATCAACCTGACCAGCTGGGACGTGGCCTGGACCACGGCGCTGCAGGGGCTCGGCGTCGGCCTCATCTGGGTGCCGCTCAGCGTGATCACCTTCTCGACCCTGGCGCCGCGCTACGTGGCCGACGGCACGGCGATCTTCCACCTGTTGCGCAACATCGGCAGCAGCATCCACATCTCGTTGAGCGTGGCGCTGGTGATCCGCATGGCCAAGGTCAACTACGCCGGCATGACCGAGTACGTCTCGCCGTTCAACGAGAACTTCCTTTTGCCCTGGGTGCGCGGCGGCTGGCACCTGGACAGCCCCTCCGCTCTGGCCGCGCTGAGCGACGAGGCGATGCGTCAGGCCACCATGATCGGCTACCTCAACGCCTTCTACTTCTTCGCCGTCACCGCCTTCGCGGCGCTGCCGCTAATCCTCCTGATCCGCCGCCGATAGCCGACAAGAAATGGCGTGTTTCCCGTTCCACGGTCGCTTCCCTGCGGGGGATTTTGCGCTTCAAAACTCTCCACCGGAGAGTTTTGAAGCGATCTCCCTCCGGGGGATTTTCCGCCTAGAAGCCCTCCACTGGAGGCCTTCTTTCGCCTGTGGCGAACCGGCGCCGTCCCTCCGGGGGATTTTGCGCTTCAAAACTCTCCCCCGGAGAGTTTTGTGCTC
>JBHICX010000078.1:0-9082 GCA_046759805.1 Kiloniellales bacterium
TCAAGGCCTTCGAGGACCTCGGCTACGAGGCGGTCGACAACCTGCCGCTGAGCCTCTTGCGCAGCCTCGTGGTGCCGGACACCGGGGACGGCGAGCCGCTGGAGCGGCCGCTGGCGATCGGGGTCGATATCCGCACCCGCGGCTTCGGCGTGGACACGCTCTTGCGCGAGATCGACCGGCTCAAGGGCCGGCCGGACCTCGAGGTCCTCCTGCTCTACCTCGACTGCGACGACGAGATCCTCCGCCGTCGCTATTCGGTGACCCGCCGTCGCCACCCGTTAGTGGCGGACCGGCCGATACCGGACGGCATTCGGCACGAGCGCGAGCTGTTGCAGCCGCTGCGCCAGCGGGCCGACGTGGTGATCGACACCAGCGGCCATACCCTGGCCGACCTAAAACGCCGGCTCGCCGGCCAGTTCGCCGTCGACATGTCGGCGGAGATGGCGATCTCCGTGATTTCCTTCTCCTACGGCCGCGGCCTGCCGCGCGAGGCGGACCTGGTTTTCGATGTCCGATTTCTCGACAACCCGCATTATCAGCCGGCGTTGCGGCCATTGAGCGGCAGCGATCCCCTGGTCGCCAGCTTCATCTCCAGCGACCGCGACTTCGCCGCCTTCATCGAGACCTTGACCCGGTTGCTTGAGCCGCTCATGCCGCGCTATGAGGCCGAGGGCAAATCCTACCTGACGATCGCCGTGGGCTGTACCGGCGGGCGGCATCGCTCGGTGTTTGTCGCCGAGACGCTCGCCAACTGGTTGACCGAACAGGGCCGACGGGTCAGCCTGCATCACCGCGACCTCGGGGACGAGGCCGGTTGACGGCGACCACGACGGGCATCGGGGCGGCACGATGATTGGCATGGTACTGGTCACCCACGGTCGGTTGGCGGAAGAGCTGGTCGCGGCCCTGGAACATGTGGTCGGCCCGCAAAGCGCCGTGGCATCGGTGTGCATCGGGCCCGATGACGACATGGAGCAACGCCGCCAGGACATCCTCGAGGGCATCGCCTCGGTCGATGACGGCAGCGGCGTGGTGCTGCTTACCGACATGTTCGGCGGCACCCCCTCCAACCTGGCGATCTCGGTGCTGGAGAAGGCCAATGTCGAGGTGATCGCCGGGGTCAACCTGCCGCTGTTGATCAAGCTGGCCAGCGTACGCAAGACCGAATCGCTGGCCGACGCGGTGGCCAGCGCCCAGGAGGCCGGCCGCAAATACATCAACGTGGCCTCGGGGCTGCTCACCGGCGAGGGCAAGTGACCGAGGCCGTCGGCCAGGAACTGAGACGGGCCATCGGCATCGCCGACCCCCGCGGGCTGCATGCGCGCGCCGCCGGGCGCTTCGTGAAGCTGGCCGGCTCGTTCGATGCGGTGGTCATGGTGGCGCGCGATGACATGGTGGTGTCCGGCGTCTCGATCATGGGGCTGATGATGCTTTCGGCCGGCCCGGGCACCGAGATCGAGCTCCGCGTTTCCGGCAATGAGGCGACCGAGGCGCTGGCGGCCCTGGTGGAGCTGGTCGCGGGCGGGTTCGATGAAGACTAGACCCCGCAAACCGGCCGATGACGGCATCATCCTCCAGGGGCTGGGCGTATCCTCGGGAATCGCCGTCGGGCCGGCCTACGTGATCCGGGCGGGCGTGGTGCAGGTCCCGGAATACAGCGTGCAGGCGGACCAGGTGGCGCGCGAACGCCGGCGTTTCGCCAACGCCGTCGCCGGCACGCGCCGACGTCTCGAGACCCTGAGGACCAAGACCGCCAGCCTGCCGGCCAGCGCGGCCGAGGAGATCGGCTACCTGCTCGACGCCTACCAGCACATGTTGTCCGACTCGCGGCTGGTGCGCGGCGTGAACCGCCGCATCGCCGAGCAGCGCATCAACGCGGAGGCCGCGGTGCAGGCGGAGATGCGCGTCATCGCCGACGGGTTCGAGTCGATGGACGACCCGTACTTGGCGGCGCGCGTGCAGGAGATCCGCGAGGTCGGCAACCGGCTGGTGCGCACACTGACCAAGACGCCGTATCACGCCATCGCCGCCCTGCCCAAGGGCACGGTGGTGATCGCCGACGAGCTGAGCCCGGCGGATACGGCGCTGATGGACCCGGACCGGGTTGCCGGCCTGGCCACGCTGCTGGGCGGCGCCGAGGGTCATATGGCGATCATGGCGCGCTCGCTCGGCCTGCCGGCGGTGGTGGCGACCCCGGGCCTGATCGAGGCCGCCCACAACGGCGACCTGGTGATCGTGGACGGCGGCGCCGGACGGGTGATCCTGGACCCCAGCCCGGCCACCGTCGTGGACTACCGGGGCCGCCGGGCCGCCCTGCGCGCCGAAGACCGATATCTGCAGCGGCTCAGGCGACTGCCGGCCGAGACCCGCGACGGCACGCCGATCAAGATGCAGGCGAATCTCGAGCTGCCGCGCGATATCGACATCGCGGTGCGCGCCGGCGCCGAAGGGGTCGGCCTCCTGCGCACCGAATTCCTGTTCATGAACCGCAGCGAGCCGCCGCAAGAGGACGAACAATACCAGGCGCTGCGCGACATCATCCTGGGCATGAACGGCGAGCCGGTGACGATTCGCACTCTCGACATCGGCGGCGAGAAGCTGACTTACTCGTTGGGCCAGCAGGTCGGCCACGGCGTCAACCCGGCGCTAGGCTTGCGGGCGATACGGTTGTCGCTGAAAAGGCCGCCGCTCTTTGAGACCCAGCTGGCGGCGATCCTGCGCGCCGGCGCCCACGGCTTGGTGCGCATCCTGTTGCCGATGATCACCACGCCGGGCGAGGTCGTGCGGGTGCGCGCCATCCTGGGAAAGGTATATCGCCGGCTCAAGCGGCGCCGGGTGCCGATGGCGCCGGAGCCGCCGGCGCTCGGGGTGATGATCGAGGTTCCCGGCGCGGCGCTGGCCGCCGATGCGCTGGCCGCGGTGTCGGACTTCTTCTCTGTCGGCACCAACGACTTGACCATGTACACGCTGGCCATCGACCGCGCCGACGACCAGGTGGCGTACCTCTATAACCCGTTGCATCCGGCGGTCCTGCGGCTGATCCAGTCCACCATCGAGTCGGCGCTGCGCGCCCGCATCCCAGTCTCGGTGTGCGGCGAGATGGCCGGCGACGCGCGCTATACCGCGCTGTTATTGGGGCTTGGCGTCCGCGACCTATCGATGGCGCCGACGGCGCTGCCGCGGGTGAAACGGCGCATCCGCGGCCTGGACTTGGCCGCCGCCACCGAGCGGGCGCGGATCATCATGGTGCAGCCGGACACCGGGCGGATCGCCACCCTGCTCGACGACTTCAACGCGCTGGCGTGAGGGCGGTCATGTAAGGCAGTCTAAGTGCATGCGCCGGCACGCTTGTCCCGGCCCAAGGCCGTTGCTATATCGCCGACGGTCTTTCGTCACGGATCACGGCAATCCAGGGAGCGCCAATATGGCCGAGTCCGCCGACTACAAGGTCGCCGACATTGCCCTTGCCGACTGGGGGCGCAAGGAGATCGCCATCGCCGAGACCGAGATGCCCGGCCTGATGGCGCTGCGCAAGGAGTACGCCGGCGCCAAGCCGCTCGAGGGCGCGCGCATCGCCGGCTGCCTGCACATGACGATCCAGACCGCGGTCCTGATCGAGACCCTGCTCGAACTGGGCGCCACGCTGCGCTGGTCGTCGTGCAACATCTTCTCCACCCAGGACCACGCGGCCGCCGCCATGGCGGCCCGTGGCGTCCCGGTGTTCGCCTGGAAGGGGGAGAGCGAGGACGAGTACTGGTGGTGCATCGATCAGACCATCTCCGGACCGGACGGTTGGACGCCGAACCTGCTGCTCGACGACGGCGGCGACCTCACCCGGGTCATGCACCAGAAGCATGCTCGGCTGATGGCCGATGTGCGCGGCCTGTCGGAGGAGACCACGACCGGCGTGCATCGGCTTTACGAGATGGCGAAGAACGGCACGCTCCTGGCGCCGGCGATGAACGTCAACGACTCGGTGACCAAGTCCAAGTTCGACAACCTGTACGGTTGCCGGGAGAGCCTGGTGGACGGCATCAAGCGCGCCACCGATGTCATGGTCGCCGGTAAGGTCGCCGTGGTCAACGGCTACGGCGACGTGGGCAAGGGCTCGGCGGCGAGCCTGCGCGGCCAGGGGGCGCGGGTGATGGTCACCGAGATCGACCCGATTTGCGCCCTGCAGGCGGCGATGGAGGGCTACGAGGTGGTGACCATGGATGAGGCGGCCCCGATCGGCGACATCTTCGTCACCGCCACCGGCTGCAAGGACGTCATCACGATCGAGCATATGCGGCGGATGCGCGACCGGGCGATTGTCTGCAACATCGGTCATTTCGATGCCGAGATCCAGATCTCGGCGCTCAAGAACTACCCCTGGGAGGAGGTGAAGCCGCAGGTCGACGAGGTCGTGTTCCCCGACGGCAAGCGGCTGATCGTCCTGGCCAAGGGGCGGCTGGTGAACCTCGGCTGCGCCACCGGCCATCCGAGCTTCGTGATGAGCGCGTCGTTCACCAATCAGGTGCTGGCGCAGATCGAGCTTTGGCGGAACCACGAGGACTACGAGCGCCAGGTCTACGTCCTGCCGAGGCACCTGGACGAGAAGGTGGCGGCTTTGCACCTGGCCAAGGTCGGTGCCAAGCTTACCAAGCTAACGCCTGAGCAGGCGGCGTATATCGGCGTCCCCGAACAGGGCCCCTTCAAGCCGGGCTACTACAGGTATTGAGCCCGCGATAAGAGCCGGGCACCGCCTTGACTTGTGACCAGCGGCAAGCCGGCATAGACTCGGTCGCGTGTCGAATCGTGCAACCGTTTGGCTGCCCGCGCCGCCGACCGTGATCATGGCGCTTTGGCCGGTGGCGGCCGCGGCCGCAGACGGCGGGCCAAGCGGCGGCTGGCTGGTCGCCGCGGCCGGCGGCGTGGTCGTGGCGTTGGCGGCGGCGATCTGGGTGCATCTGGGTCGCCGGATCGCCAAGCTGTCGCGGCAAGGCGCGGCGGCGAGCGCCCGCGCCCGGCACCTCTCGGACCTGCTCGACCAGGCGGTCGAAGGCTGCTGGCTGTGGCCGGTGGACCGGCCGGGGCGGCAAGCCGGCCCGCCCCGGGGGCCGGGCGGTCGCTTATCGCCGGCCCTCGCCGAGGCGCTGGGGCTGGCGCCCGACGCCGGCTGGGAGCAGCTTTGCCATCGCCTCCCCGAGGCCTCCCGGCGGCAGCTCGACCCGGCGTTCGCGGCGCTGCGCGCCGAGGGCACCCGGTTCGATCTGACGCTCGAGATGCCGGACGGCGGGTCCGGCCTCGGCCTATCCGGGCGTCGCGTCGCCTCGGCCGGCGGCACCACCGATATCGTCTGGGTGCACAATCTCACCGCATCGTCCAAGGCCCTGGCCGAGGCCCGCGAGGCGGCGGAGCAGCGCGACGGTTTCAAAGCGTTGCTCGACGCGCTGCCGCTGCCGGTCTGGCGCCGGCGCACCGACCTCGATCTCGAGTGGTGCAACGCCGCTTACGCGCAAGCCCTGGGCGGCGATCCGGCGAGCGTGGCCGAGTCCGGCCTCGAGCTCGCCGCCGGCGCCATCGACCATGAGGGGCGCGGGCTGGCCGAACGGGCGCGCGACACCCGGGTCAGCCAGTCGGAAAGCCATCCCGTGGTGGTGAACGGCGCCCGGCGGCTGTTCGATTTCACTGAGCTGCCGCTCAAAGATGAGAACGGCGAGGTCGCCGGTCTCGTCGGCTACGCCCAGGACTGCACCGGCCTCGAGGAGACGCAGCACGAATTGGCCCGGCACATCGCCGCCCACGGCGAGGTGCTGGAGCGACTGGGTTCGGCCATCGCCATCTTCGGCTCCGATACGCGGCTCAAGTTCTTCAATCACGCCTACGTGCAGCTGTGGGGCCTGGACCAACAATGGCTGGCCGGGGAGCCGACCCTCGGCGAGGTGCTGGAAGCGTTGCGGGAACGCCGGCGGCTGCCGGAGTTCGTCGATTTCCAGGCCTTCAAGCAGGAGCAGCTGAACCTGTTCACCTCGCTGATAGAGCCGATGGAGGAGCTGTTCTACCGGCCGGACGACACCACGATTCGCCAGGTCCTATCGCCGCATCCCTTCGGCGGTCTCATCTTCACCTTCGAGGACGTGACCGACCGGCTGGCGCTGGAGCGCTCCTACGACACCTTGAGCGCGGTGCAGCAGGAAACCATCAACAACCTGCATGACGGTGTCGCGGTGTTCGGCAGTGACGGCAGGCTCCAGCTCTCGAACCCGGCCTTCGCCCGGCTATGGGACCTGACGCCCGAGGACCTCGCCGAGGCGCCGCACATCTCGGTCCTGATCGAGAAAACCAAGCGTTTTTTCACCCTCGGCGAGGACTGGTCGACGCTCAAGCCAAGGATCATCTCGCGCGTGACCGAGCCCGAATCCCGCGCCGGCCGGCTCGAGCGCACGGATGGCATGGTGCTGAGCTACGCCTGCGTACCGCTGCCCGACGGCGCCTGCCTGTTGTCCTATATCGACGTCACCGACAGCATCCGCGTCGAACGGGCGCTCAGGGAGCGCACCGAGGCCCTGGAGACGGCGGACCGCCTGAAGAGCGAGTTCATCGCCAACGTGTCCTACGAGCTGCGCACCCCGCTTACCGTCATCCTCGGCTTTACCGAGATCCTGGCGAATAAGTACTTCGGCCCCCTCAACGACCGGCAGATGGAATACATCCGCGGCATATTGGAGTCCTCACAGCGACTCCTGGCGCTCATCAACGACATCCTGGACCTGGCGATCATCGAGGCCGGGCACATGCGATTGGATCTCGCCCCCGTCGACGTTCACCAGCTGCTCACGGCCGTGGTCGAGCTGAGTGAGAGTCGGGCCCGCCAGGTCGACCTCAAGCTCGACCTCGACTGCCCGGCCGACATCGGCATGTTGATCGCCGACGAGCGCCGGTTGAAGCAGGCGATATTCAACCTGGTGAGCAACGCCATCAAGTTCACCCCGCCGGACGGGAGGGTGACCGTGTCCGGCCGCCGAGCGGCCACGGGGGCGGCCGAGGAGGTGGTGATCGAGGTGGCCGACACCGGTACCGGCATCTCCGAGGCCGACCAGGAGCAGGTGTTCGAGGCGTTTCATAGGGTCGACCCGGAGGCGCGGGCGTCGGGGCCGGGGTTGGGGTTGTCGCTGGTCAAGAGCTTCGTCGAGCTGCACAGCGGCAAGGTGGAGTTCATCTCCCGCCCCGGCGGCGGCACTCAGGTGCTGTGCACCCTGCCGGCTCGGCCGCAACAGCGGGACGGCGCCCCGGAGTCGGCGCCGGCAGCGGACACGAAGGCGGCCGGCGAGACTGCAGCGCACTGAACCGGTCCTCTCCCGGCGCCGCCGAGGTCCCAGGATTTGAGCCCGCCGCGCAATATCGTGGTCATCATTCCGGCCCGTCTCGCCGCCACCCGGCTGCCCGACAAGCCGCTCGCCGACATCCACGGCGAGGCGATGATCGTGCATTGCTGGCGGCGCGCCCGCGAGGCCCGGGTCGGACCGGTCATCGTGGCCTGCGCCGACCGCTCCATCGCCGAAGCGGTGGCCGCGGCGGGCGGGCAGGCGGTCCTGACCGACCCCGGGCACCGGTCGGGCTCGGACCGCATCTTCGAGGCGCTGCAGGCGACGGATCCGGAGGGCCGCTACGACACGGTGGTCAACCTGCAAGGCGATCTGCCGACCATCGAGGCGCCGGTCATTCGGGCGGTGCTGGCACCCTTGGCCGAGACGGCGGTCGACATCGCCACCATCGCCGCGCCGATCACCGAGCCGGCGGAGCGCGACGATCCGAACGTGGTCAAGGTGGTGCTGACAATGGCGCCCGGGGCGACCACCGGCCGGGCGCTGTACTTCAGCCGCGCCCTGGTGCCGGCCGGCGACGGGCCTCTGTATCACCATATCGGGCTCTATGCCTATCGCCGCGGCGCCCTTGACCGTTTCGTCGGCTTGCCAGCCAGCGGGCTGGAGACCCGCGAGCGCCTGGAGCAGCTTCGCGCCCTCGAGGCCGGGATGCGCGTGGACGTGGCCCTCGTTGACACCGTTCCACTCGGTGTCGATACTCCGGCCGACCTTGCCCGCGCGCGCCGGCTGCTGGCGCGCTGAGCCAGGCGCGCGATGCCGATTCCCACGATGACGCCAAGCCTTCCCGATCCCGCACGAACCATCGCGTTTCAGGGCTCCCACGGCGCCTATTCGGACCTCGCCTGCCGCGAGGCCTATCCCGACATGACGACGCTGCCTTGCGAAACCTTCGAGGAGACCTTCGCGGCGGTGAGCGAAGGACGCGCGGCGCGGGCGATGATCCCGATCGAGAACTCGGTCGCCGGGCGGATCGCCGACATACATCATCTGATGCCGGAGTCCGGGTTGCACATCATCGCCGAGCACTTCCAGTCGGTGAAGCACCATCTGCTGGCGCCGCCGGGGGCGACCCTGGAAGGCTTGAAGAAGGTGCACAGCCACATCCACGCCCTGTCGCAATGCCGCGGTCTCATTCGGGAGCTCGATCTGAAACCGGTTGTGCACGCCGACACCGCCGGCGCGGCGGCCCAGATCGCCGAGAGCGGTGAGCCGAGCGAGGCGGCGATCGCCAGCGCGCTGGCCGGCGAGATCTACGGCCTCAAGTCGCTGCGCCACGGCATCGAGGACGCGGAGCACAACACCACGCGCATGGTGGTGATGGCGGCCGAGCCCACCGACCCGGATCCGGCAAAGGGGCCGGTGATCACCACCTGCGTGTTTCGGGTGCGCTCGGTTCCGGCGGCGCTGTTCAAGGCCCTGGGCGGCTTCGCCACCAATGGCGTCAACCTGACCAAGCTGGAAAGCTACATCGTCGACGACCGCTTCACGGTGGCCCAGTTCTACGTCGATATCGACGGCCATCCGGAGCAAACCCCGGTGCGGCTGGCGCTGGAGGAACTGAGCTTCTTCTCGCGCCAGGTGACGATCCTCGGGGTCTACCCGGCAAGCCCGTTCCGCCGCGGGCAGAAGGGATAGAGCATTGTCCGTTTAGGCGGAACCGGCCCACTCCCCCTCCCGGCCACCCCAAGCATACGATCCCGTGGGTGGCCGGGAGG
>JBHICX010000079.1:0-8975 GCA_046759805.1 Kiloniellales bacterium
ACCGCGCCCGGGTCGCCTATAAGACGCGGCTCTATGATTTGTAGTTGACCGGCCGGCATCGGTTCACCGATTGGCTCTCGCTGCTGTTCGGCTTCCGATATAGCCAACCGAACGAGCCGATCAATCTGGACTCCATCGACGGCACGACTACAACTGCTGGCGGGCCGCGACTGAAACTTGCGCGGCCAAACGGCTATCGCCTCCGGCGGCTTCGGCGTTGACATAATGTATTGGCCCGAGCTTTTTGCTCACCGTGAGATCGATGGCCCGGGAGCATAGGGTCCGCGGGCACGAGGCTCAGGTATGGAGGGGGAAGAGCCATGCAAGAAATAACCCCGGAGATGCAGACGGAGCGATTGTGGGAGTATCTGAAAGGCTTCCACGCGGTCCACCTCATCAGCATAGGCGTCAAGCTCGACTTGTTCGCGAAGTTGCATGAGGCGGCGGACGGTTTGCGCCCCGTGGACCTGGCGCGGGCGTTCGATCTGCATGCGCGCTATGTCCAGGTGTGGTGTGACACGGCCTGTGCCTACGGGCTTCTCGATCCAGCCGCAGGGGGAAGGTATCGGTTAGCACCACATTTCGAGCAGCTGTTGGCGCAACCCGGCAATCCGCGCCTGCTGGCGCCGTACTTCACCGCCGCGATCGACCATTTCGGCGCCGACATGGCCCGTTACCCGGACTACTTCCGGACCGGTGAGACCTATACCTATCAGGACCATGGCGAGGACTTCTCCAAGGCGATCAGTGAGATCACCAGCGGCTTCCACACGTTCGTCGTGCGGCGCGCCCTGCCCGCGATTCCGGCCGTCCAGGAAAAGCTGGAGGCAGGCGCGCGGCTTCTGGACATGGGGTGCGGCGCCGGTGGGCTTTTGATGAAGATCGCCAAGGCGGCGCCTAACTGCATCTGCGTTGGAATCGACGTGGATGCCCATGGCATCAGGTTGGCGAACGAGAGAATCGAGAAGGCAGGGCTGGGTGAGCGGGTGACGGTTGAACTCGCGGATGGCGGCGCCATCGATCATGAGGACGAGTTCGACGTGGTGACCATGTTCGAAGTGTTGCACGAGCTTCCGCCCGAGGTGCGCCCGCAGATCATGTCCAACGCCCACAAGGCGCTGAAGCCGGGAGGCATCCTGTTCATCCTGGATGAAACCTACCCCTCCGGCGCCGAGCAGCTGCGCCAGCCCGAATATGGCCTCGCCGTTCAGACCGGGTTCAACGAGCTGATCTGGGGCAACGTGGTTCCGACCAAGGAGGATCAGGACAGGCTTTTGACGGAAGCCGGCTTCACCAATATCCAACGTGACCAGGTTGCCGGCATCTTCACCATGATCACCGCCGAGAAAGCGGCCACAACCGCTACCGTGGCTTGACAACCATGAAGTAGACCACCGCCGGCGGCGGCAGCGTCGCCACCACACCGAAGACGCCCCATATCTGATTGATACCGGCGAGCCGATGAATCGACTCGCCTCTTCCGCTCAAACGCCGCTGGGCTTCCGCCGCATAAGCGGCGACGCGCGGTCGCGCTTGGCCTGCGAGCGCATGTGTCGCCACATGCGTTCATCGGTATGAGACGCCAAGTGCTGTCCGGGATCGAGCCCGCGGCGGCGACGGATGGGCTGGCGTTTCGGCGCCATTCGCGATACACGCATGCGCCGGCATCGGCGCCGACCCCATGAGCATTCGATCCATTGAGCCATGGCATCCGGTCATCACGAGGACTTTCGGCGTGACGAGACCATCGAGGTCGGCTCCGACCGATGGTTCGGTTGCGTCTTCGCCGTGGTCTTCGTGGTGATCGCGTTGTGGCTGCTGTGGGATGGCCGGACGCCACGCTGGTGGGCGCTGGTCGCGCTGGTCGTGGCCGCGGCCTTTCTGGTCCCGGCCATCGCCGCGCCGCGGCTGCTGCGGCCGCTGAACCACCTGTGGCACCGCTTCGGGCTCGGGCTTACCCGGTTCATAAGCCCGATCGTGCTCGCGTTCCTGTTCTATCTGGTGGTCACCCCCATCGGGCTCGTTATGCGACTCGCCGGCAAGGACCCGCTGCGCTTGCAATGGGAGCCGAAGGCGGATAGCTACTGGATCGAGCGCAAGCCGCCGGGGCCGAAGCCCGACACTATGAAGAACCAGTTCTGATGACCGCCGTCCTGTCCTTCCTCCGCGAACTCTGGGCCTTCATGCGGGTGCGCAAGAAGTTCTGGATGCTGCCGATCTTCGTCATGATGGCAGTGTTCGGGGGCCTGGTCGCCCTGACCCAGGGTTCCGCGGTGGCCCCGTTCATCTACACCATCTTCTGAGCTAGACCATTGTCCGTTCAGGCTGAACCAGCCCACGCCCCCACCCGGCCACCCATAGCATACGATTCCGTGGGTGGCCGGGTGGGGGCGTGGGCTGGAACCGATTCCACGTGATCGGATAAGGCGCTAGGAACGGCGGAAGGCTTGGTCCGGAAAGGTTGGGCCCAATTGCGCGTCTTGGGCATCTCGGCGTTCTATCACGACAGCGCCGCGGCTCTCATCGACGACGGACGCATCGTCGCCGCCGCGCAGGAGGAGCGCTTCAGCCGCCGCAGGCACGACAGGCAGTTCCCACGCCACGCCATCGCGTACTGCCTCGATGAGGCGGGCCTGCCGCTCGACCGCGTCGACTGGGTCGCCTTCTACGACAAGCCGTTCCTCAAGTTCGAGCGGCTGATCGAGACCTATCTCACCTTCGCGCCGCGCGGCTTCGCCTCGTTTCGCATGGCAATTCCGGTCTGGCTCAAGGAAAAGCTGTTCGAGAAGAGCCTGCTCGGCCGTGAGCTCAAGCGCTTCGCCGCCGACTTCGATTGGGACAACCGGCTGTTGTTCGCCGAGCACCACCAAAGCCACGCCGCCAGCGCGTTCTTTCCCTCGCCCTTCGAGGAGGCGGTTATCCTCACCATGGACGGGGTCGGCGAGTGGGCGACGACCTCGGTCGGGACCGGCCGCGGCAACCGCCTCGAGATGCTGCGCGAGATCCACTTTCCGCACTCGTTGGGGCTCTTATACGCGGCCTTCACCTACTACACCGGCTTCAAGGTCAACTCGGGCGAGTACAAGGTCATGGGCCTGGCGCCCTATGGCGAGCCGAGATACGCCGGGCGGATCCTGGAGCACCTGGTCGACCTCAAGGCGGACGGGACCTTCCGGCTCGACCAGTCCTACTTCGACTACTGCACCGGGCTCACCATGACCAACCAGCGGTTCAGCGATCTGTTCGACGGCCCACCGCGCCGGCCGGAGGAGCCGCTGACCCAGCGTCATATGGACCTGGCGGCCTCGATCCAGGCGGTGACCGAGGAGGTGGTGCTGCGGCTCACCCGCGGGCTGGCGAGCGAAACCGGGATGAAGCAACTTTGCCTGGCCGGCGGTGTGGCGCTCAACTGCGTGGCCAACGGCAGGGTGCTGCGCGACGGCCGCTTCGAGCGCCTGTGGATCCAGCCGGCGGCGGGCGACGCCGGCGGGGCGCTGGGCGCCGCGCTGGTGGCCCATCACCTGTATCAGGATCGGCCGCGGCGGCCGCAGGACGGCCTTGACGCCATGTCCGGCAGCTTCCTCGGCCCCGGCTTCGAGCAGGACGAGCTGGAGCGCCGCCTGGTCGCAGCCGGCGCCAGGTTCGAGGTGGTGAGTGATGGGGACCTGATCGAACGGGTCGCCGAGGCGCTCGAGCAGGGGAGCGCCGTCGGCTGGTTCCAGGGCCGCATGGAGTTCGGTCCGCGGGCGCTGGGCGCCCGCTCGATCCTGGGCGATGCCCGCTCACCTACCATGCAGCGGATGTTGAACCTGAAGGTCAAGTACCGGGAGTCGTTCCGTCCGTTCGCGCCGTCGGTCCTGCGCGAGGAGGTCCAGGACTGGTTCGATCTCGACGCCGACAGCCCGTACATGCTCCTGGTCGCCGACGTGGCCGGGCGGCGCTGCCGTGAGATGACGCCGGCGGAACACCGGCTGTTCGGGCTCGACAAGCTGAACGTGCCGCGCTCGGAGATTCCGGCCGTCACCCACGTCGACTATTCGGCACGCATCCAGACCGTTCACGCCGAGACCAACCCGCGCTATCACGCGCTCCTTCAGGCCTTCAAGCGGCGCACCGGCTGCCCCGTCATCGTCAACACCAGCTTCAACGTCCGCGGCGAACCCATCGTGTGCACGCCGGAGGACGCCTTCCGCTGCTTCATGGGCACCGAGATCGAGGTGCTCGCCGCCGGCAATTGCCTGTTGTACAAGGAACGGCAGGATCCGGCCCGGAAGCTCGACTACAAGGACGATTTCGAACCCGACTGAGCCGAAGGCGCCGCGGAGGTAGGACATGTTCTACCCCTTCGTCATGGGCATCAGCTCTCAGCGCCAGAGCGGCGACCGGCGTGACGACATCGGCGACTTCGCGGTGTGCGTCGAGAGGGACCCGAACTGGCCGGTGTTCTGCGACGACCGGGACCGGCTTCGCGCCTATATCGAGGCCCAGGGCGCCGGCCCGCTGACGCTGGCCGCTCTCGACCAGACCTACGAGGAATACCTGGAGCGGATCGGCCACCGCCTTGGCGACCCGAATAGTTAGAGCATTTTCTGTTTGCCCGGACCCGCCCCCCCCCCCCCCCCGGCCACCCAGGGGATGGTATGCCTTGGGGGGCGGGGGGGGGGCGTGGGCCGGTTCAGCCTGAACGGACAATGCTCTAGCCAGCGAAGGAATTGACCGCAACGCGGTCGACATGCACCAGCTCGGGGCTCGGGCAACTGGCCGGGTGTGGCCAATCGTCGTCCTCGGGGGCGACCATGCCGGCGCCGCAGGGTTGGCTTGAGGTGAATGGTCGGGGCGATTGGCCATCCGGCGAATCGGATTGGCCGCATCGACGCGGCCAATGTCGAATCCGCCGCCGGATTCGCGACCCTGGTGGCAAAAATCGGTGCCCCCGAAGCGCCGGACCGTGATCGGTCATCACTCCTCCCAACGGCGCGGGAATCCATCTAATTCCAGGGTCTGGGCACGGTTCCAACGCATCGCCTTCCAGCACCCCGCCATGGCCCAAATCCGGCAACTCAATAATTGCGTTGCCTTCTGACTAAGAATCTTAACCCCTGACGAAGAATCCTTGCTAGTATGTTAACCATAGAGACCCACCCGGCTCGGCGGGGACCAGCGAACCGTCCTTTGGGGGTGCCGTTGCAAGGGAGTCTTCGAATCATGTCGGGCCCAACCTTTGATACTGGACCGCTTGCTCAGCGCAGGCGGGCCATGGTTCGATCAGTTGCGCGCCGGATCCGGCCGGCGGTGAGGCTGCCGGCGCTTATCCTGGTCGCGCTTTCACTCACCTTGATCCGGCTGCCGGCGGCGGATTCGGCCGAGATCATCCCTTCATCCACCGAGGTGTTGGAAATCGAGTCGGGTAAGGGGGCGTTGGTCCGCCTTGATGAGCCGGCGGCCAGCGTGTTCATCGCCGAGCCGACCATCGCCGTATCCAGGTCAAGTCCCCGCGGCTGTTCTACGTGTTCGGACTGCGGTCCGGTGAGACCACGCTTTACGCGGTCGACGAGCAGGATCAGGTGTTGCTCAACCGGCGCGTCTCGGTGTCCCACAACCTGAGCCGACTGCAGAGTTCCCTGGCGGCTATGTTGCCACAGGCCGACATCAAGGTCCGCTCCGTGGAAGGCTCGGTGGTGCTGTCGGGCACGGTGGCGACGGCGGCCGATTCCGAAACCGCGCGGCGGCTCGCCGGCGAGCTGGTCGCGGAAGAGGCGGACGTGATCAATCGCCTTTCGGTGGCGGCGCCAAGTCAGATCAACCTGGGGGTGCGGGTGGCGGAGGTAAAGCGCGACGTGCTCAAGCAGCTCGGCGTCAACTGGACGACGACGACGACGCTCGGCGACTGGACCTTCGGCCTCTTGACCGGCAACCTGAGCGTCGCGACCAGCCGGTTCACCGGCACCCATACCAGGACGCTCTCGGACGGCAGCACCACCGCGAGCCTTTTTTTCGACGCATTGGAGACCGAGGGTCTGCTCACCATCCTGGCGGAGCCGAACCTGACGGCGATCTCGGGCGAGACGGCGACCTTCCTCGCCGGCGGCGAGTTCCCGATCGCGGTGCCGGGCGAGGACGGGTCTAACACCGTCGAGTTCAGGCAATTTGGCGTGAGCCTCGCGTTCACGCCGACGCTGGTGAGCCAGGACCGAATCTCACTCCGAGTGCGGCCGGAGGTCAGCGCCATCGACCGCACGACGGAGGTTATCATCTGCACTGGTTGCACCGCGGTCCCGGGACTGACGACGCGGCGGGCGGAGACCACGGTGGAGCTCGGCAGCGGTCAGAGCTTCATGATCGCCGGGCTGTTGCGAAACGATACCGGGCACAACCTCTCGAAGTTCCCGTGGCTCGGCGACATCCCGATCCTGGGGGCGCTGTTCCGCTCGGACAGCTTCCAGCGCAACGAGACCGAGCTGTTGATCGTCGTCACACCCTTTATCGTGCGGCCGGTCTCCACCCGACTCGCCCTGCCGACGGATGGTTACGTGCCGCCGAACGACTTCCAACGCTACATCCGGAATCGGCGTTACGTGGAGCAGCTTCCGGAGATCCTGCCGGTGCCGCGCGACCGCGACGGAGCGGCGCTCGTCGGGCCGGCCGGATTCGTTCTGGAGTAGGAGGCGGCGATGCGCACGAAGCGAAGTATGAACGCGTTTGGCATCGGCCGGCCCGTGCGGGTGGCGGCGCTTGCGCTGCTCGCGGTCGGCCTCGGCGGCTGCTTCTGGTTCAGCGAGTGGCACCCGTCGGAGACCGATCGGCAGGGATCGGTCGAATTGGTAAAGATTGACCACCAGGTGCGCTTTGCCCGTGGGGAAACCTCGCTTGCAGCCGCCGAGCGCACCCGCCTCGACTTGTTCGTCGACACGGTCGACCTCGGTTACGGCGATACGGTCACGGTCGCCGTGATCGGCGACGGGGACATCGCCGAGCGCCGTGCCCGGCTGGTACGCACCCATCTCGCGGCTCGGAGGATCGCCACAAAACTGGTGGCGCGCCAGCCCCAGGCCGGGCCACCTGCGCCGAGCTCGGTCACCGTGTCGGTGTCACGCAACGTGCTGGTGCCGCCGAAATGCCCCGACTGGACGAAGAACGCCACCAGAGACGTGTTCAACACCCAGGCGAGCAACTTGGGCTGCGCCACCGCCCAGGCCCGCGGCGTCATGGTCGCCGATCCGGGCCACCTGGTGCGCGGCCAGCGCATCGGGCCAGGCGACGGCGAGGCGCTGGCGCTCGGCATCGCCCGTTACCGGCGGGGTGAAGTCACGCCGCTCGTGATCGAGGAGGCCACCACTGCCGAGTGATCGCCGGGATCTGGACCCGGACCGGTTGGATGGCATTCAGTCACCCGGGTTGACCGGGTCACTGGGCGGCGCGCAGGGCGCGCCGTCCAGCGCGTCGACGGTGACCGCCAGGCGGGCCGCCGGGCGCGCCTGACCACTGGCGGCGTCTGCCGTGGCGGTGACCTTGAGGGTGAACCGGGCGGCCGCGCGGGCCGGGACGGCAATGGTGAGGCCGTCGAGATCGCTTGGGCCCAGGGTCCAGGTGCCATCGCCGCGGTCGGCGCCGGCGGACAGGCGGGCCCCGTCGGGCATGTCGGCGACGGTGATCATGAGGCCTTCGCGATTGGAAAGGTCGGCAAGCGCGCCGGCGAGGTCGAGCGGAATCGCCTGGTCGTCGTCGGTGCCGCCGCGCGCCGCGTCCGCCGGGAGGCGGGCCTCGACGGCGACCGCGAGGCGGGCAAGAACGCGCGCCGGTTCACCGCCGATTGCCCCGCGGGCGGTGACGTCGAGGGCAAGCTCGGCGTCGGCCGGCACGGTGATGGTAAGCCCGTCGATCTCATCGGGGCCGAGGCTCCAGGTGCCGTCGCGGTTGTCGGCACCGGCGGACAGGCTGGCGCCGGCGGGCACGCCGGCGACGGTGATCATGAGGCCCCGCGCGCCCAGGATGTCGGCGAGCGCGTCCGCGATCTCGAGCGCGATCACCGCCCCCTCGCCCACGGCCGGTTGGTCGGGGTCCACAGGAGCCGGTGGCCGAGGGTCATCATCTGCGTCGGCGGCCATGCCACCGCGCGGCGCCGGCGGGCTGGGCGCCTGGTGACGCAGGCTCTTTTCGTCGATCGTCTCGGCGCCGGCATGCCGGCGGCCGAGAAACGCCAGGTCCTGCCGCAGGCCCTCATCCGCGACCATGCGTTCGTCTTGATCGTCGGCCATGTCGGCTCGTCGTGCGGCGCGACGGCCCGGGGCGCGGTCCTCGCGCCGGCTGTAGGACATCCCCCGATCGCTACGCAAGCATGTAGCTATGCGTGTTTTATCACAGTTCCGCTATCGACGATGCATCACACAAGGCTTTGGGCAAACGACCTTACCGGGCCGGATGTCCGCACTCGTTGTTGGCGCCATGAGGCGGTCACCAGTTGGTGATGTCGCGGGCGTTGCCTTCTCCGCCCTCCTTTCCGTCGGCGCCCAATGAGTAAAGATCGAAGTCGCCGTGCTCGCCCGGGAAGCGATAGACGTACGGGTTGCCCCAGGGGTCGTTGAGCGCGGCGCGATTCTTCTTGAGATAAGGGCCGTTCCAACGCTCCACCCCGGGCGGCGCCTCCACGAGCGCCAGCAACCCCTCCTCCTGGGTGGGATAGCGGCCGACCTCGAGCAGATACAAATCCAGCACGTTGGACAGCCGCTCGATCTGGATGCGCGCCGTATCCACCTTGGCCCCGCCCAGGTACTTCATTACCCTCGGCGCCGCCACGCCAACCAGGAGGCCCAGGATCACCAGAACCACGAGCAGCTCGACAAGGGTGAAGCCGCGTGGCCGACGACGGCGGTCTCCGGCTATGGCATGCGACCCAGTCACCAACCCGATCTCACTCCCCCGTGCCGTAACCGTAGCGATAACATCCCGCGAACGCTCGGTTCAACCTCCGCGTCGTG